>JAVHXX010000034.1 GCA_031119595.1 Patulibacter sp.
TCGCCGGCGACCGGCGCGGCCTTGTCGACCGTCTTCGAGAAGTCGATGAACGGGGCGGCGGCCGGCGCGGCCGAGGGCGCGATCGCCACGGTCGAGGATTCGGCGGCGTTGTCGGTCGGGTCGAGGTCGAATTCGGCAGACGAGACCGTCCCGCCCGAGAGCAGACGCTGACCGAGGCCGGCGCTCCGCACGACGACGACCGTCGCGATGGTCGCGGACTGGCCGTCCGCGAGCTGGCCGAGGTGGCAGGTGATCGTCTGGCCGATGACCTGGCAGGTGCCCTGCGACGGCGAGACGCTCTGCAGCTCGACGCCGTCCGGGAGGACGTCGGTCACGACGACGTCCGTCGCCGTCGACGGGCCCTGGTTCCTGACGGTGCTCGTGATCGTGAGCGGCTCGTCGACGGTTGCCGTGGTCTTGTCGGCGGTCTTCGTGAGCGTGAGGTTCACGGCCGGTGCGACCGCGACGACACCCGAGGAGGTGGTGTTGTCGGCCGGCGACGGGTCGCTCTGGTTCGAGGCGACGACCGCGCCCATCGTGAGGTCGGCGCCGGCCGTCGTGCGGGTCGGGGTGCCGACGATCGTGAGCTTCTGGATCCCGCCGACCGGGACGTCCGCGACGGTGCAGGTGACCGTGCGGCCGCTGATCGTGCAGGTGCCACCGGGCGTGCTCGCCGAGACGTCGGTGAGGCCGTCGGGGAGGTTCAGCGTGACGGTCGTGCCGGTCGCCGTCTGCGGGCCGTTGTTCGCGACGACGCCGTTCCAGGTGATCGGCTGCCCGACCGTCACCGAGGTGCGGTCCGGGGTGAGCGTCACGGAGAGGTCGGCGGCGCCGCCGGCGGTGGAGTTCGCGGTCGAGGTGTTGTTCGAGGTGTCCGGGTCGAGGATCGACGAGGTGACCGTGGCGGAATTGTTCAGCGATGCGCCGCCGGCACCACTGCTCACCGTCGCCTTGATCGTCACCACCGCGGAGCTGCCGCCCGCGATGCTCGGGATCACGCAGTCGACGCTCTGACCGCTGCGGGTGCAGGTGCCGGCGGTCGCGGTGACCGAGTCGATCGGTGCGCCGGCAGGCACGACGTCCACGAGGTGCACGTTCGTCGCGGCCGACGGGCCGTCGTTGAAGACCTGGAGGGTCCAGGTGACGTGGTCGCCGATGCGCGGGTTCGGGTTGTCGATGACCTTCACGAGGCGCAGGTCCGCGGCGGACCCGACCGTGGTGGTCGTCGTGCTGACGTTGTTCGAGGTGTCCGGGTCGAAGACGCTGCCGGTGACCGACGCCTGCGACGAGAGCGGGGAGTCGGCGGCGCTGCGGTTGACCGTGCCCTTGATCGTGATCACGGCGCTGGCACCGTTCGCCAGGCTCCCGACGGAGCAGGTGATCGCGGAGCCGACGGTGCAGCTGCCGACGGTGGAGGTCGCCGAGGTGATCGTGACGCCCGCCGGGATCGCATCGCCGACGGTCGTGCCGAGCGCGGTCTGCGGACCGTTGTTGCGGGCGGTGAGCGTCCAGGTGACGGTGTCGCCGACGTTCGCCGTCGGGTGGTCGGAGGTCTTCGTGATCGCGAGGTCGGCGGCATCACCGGCGCTGCTGGTGGCCACGGCGGTGTTGTTCGACGGGTTCTGGTCGAACTCGGTGGCGGAGGCGTCGCCGGAGACCGAGATGGTGCTGCCGGCGTTCGCCGACTCGACGCGCAGCTTCACGTTCACCGTGGCGCTCGAGCCGACCCCGATCGACCCGAGCGAGCAGTTGCGCGGGCTCGCGGAGTCGCACGTGCCGGCCGACGGCGTCACCGAGAGGATCGTGGCGCCCGCGGGCAGGTGCACGAGCAGGGCGCCATTCGTCGCGGGCGACGGGCCGTTGTTCGTCACCGTGAGGAGGTAGTTCAGGGTGTCGCCGACGGCCGCCGTCGTGTGGTCGACCGAGGCCGCGGCGGAGAGCTCCGCCGTCGGGTTGACCTGCGTCGAGGCGAAGTCGGCGTTGTTGCCCGGGGTCGGGTCGTAGCTGGTCGAGCTCGCCGAGACCGGGTTGCTCATCGCGCTGCCCGCGTTGCTGGTCGACGGACGCAGCACCACCGTGAAGGTCGCCGAGCCGCCGCTCGGAAGCGTGCCGACGGCGCAGTGGAACGGGTTGCCCGTGCCACAGGTGACGCCGGCCGGCGGGGTGACCGAGACGAGCGTGGCGCCCGCCGGGATCGTGTCCGTGAGGTCGACGCCCGTGGCCGTCCCGGGACCGTCGTTCGTGACGGTGAAGGTGTAGGTCACGTCGCTGCCGGGGTTGGCCGACGCCGGGCTGACCGTCTCGGTCAGGCGCAGGTCGGCGGCCTGGTCGACGGCGACCTGCGCGGAGTCGGCGTTGTTGGCCGGGGTCGGGTCGAACGTGGTGGCCGAGGCGGTCGCGGCGACGCCGGCGTTCGTGCCCGCGTTGGCGCCGGCAAGCGTCACCTTCACGGCGATGGTCGCGTCGGCGCCGTTGGCGAGCGTGCCGAGCGTGCAGGTACGCGGATCACCGGTCGACGGGCACGTGCCCTGCGACGGCGTGGTCGAGACGACCGTGGCGCCGTTGGGGAGGTTGAGGTCGACCGTGGCGCCGGTCGCGGACTGCGGGCCGCCGTTGTGGACCGTCACCAGATAGTCGATGGTGTCGCCGACCTTGCCGCTCGTGGGCGTCGACGTGACGGTGGTGCGCAGGTCGGCGGCGTCGTTCACCGTGACCGAGGCGGAGGCGGCGTTGTTCGAGGTGTCGGGGTCGGGCGTCCCGGCGGAGACGGAGCCCGCGTCGGCGAGGGCGCCGCCGGCGTTCGACGTGCCCGGCTTCACGACCACGGTGACCGTGGCGCTCGAGCCGTTCGTGACCGTGCCGAGGTTGCACGAGAACGGGTCGCCGGTGCCGCAGGAGCCCTGCGACGGCGTGATCGAGACGACGGTGACGCCCGCCGGGAGGTCGTCGGTGAAGGTCACCGAGCCGGCGTCGTTCGGGCCGTTGTTCTTGACCGTGAAGGTGTAGGTCGTGTTCTGGTTCGCATCGACGGTCGCGGGCGACGAGGTCGCCGTGAGCTGCAGGTCGGCGGTGGTTCCGGCGGCGATCGAGGCCGAGTCGGCGTTGTTGCCGGCCGTCGGATCGAAGGTCGTGGCGGAGGCGTTCGCCGCCAGGGTCACGTTGCTCGCCGCGTTGGCGGTCGTGAGCTTCACCTTCACGGCGATCGTCGGGGCCGCGCCGTTGCTCAGCGTGCCGAGGGTGCAGGTGCGCGGGTCCCCGGTCGCCGGGCAGGTGACGCCGGACGACGGCGTGACCGAGATGATCGTCGCGCCGTCCGGGAGATCGAGGGCGACCGTGGCGCCGGCGGCGCTCGACGGGCCGTCGTTGTGGACCGTGACGAGGTAGTCGACGGTGTCACCGACGGCTGCCGAGGCCGGCGTGCCGGTGACGGTGGTGCGCAGGTCGGCGGCGTCGTTGATCGCGAGCGAGGCGGTGGCGCTGTTGTCCGCGGTGTTCGGGTCGTAGCTGGTGGTCGTGACCGAGCCGGGGTTCGCGAGGCTGGTGCCGGCGGTCGAGAGCGCGGGCGTGACCACGACGGCGACCGTGGCGGACGCGCCGCTCGCCAGCGACCCGAGCGCGCAGGTGAACGGCGAGCCGGTGCCACAGGTGCCCTGCGAGGGCGTGCGGGAGACCACGGTCACGCCGGACGGGAGCGTGTCCGTGAGGCTCACGCCCGCGGCCGTGCCGGGGCCGTTGTTCTTGACCGTGAAAGTGTAGGTCGCGTTGCTGCCGGGGTTCACCGAGCTCGGCGAGACGGTCTCGGTGAGCTTGAGGTCGGCCGCGGCGGCCACGGCGCTCGACGCGCTCGCGCTGTCGTTGCCCGAGGTCGGGTCGTAGGTCGTGGCGGCGGCCGTGGCGGCGAGGGTCGCGTTCGCGCCGGCGTTGGCGCCGGTCAGCGTGACCTTCACGGCGATCATGGGCGCAGCACCATTGGCGAGCGTGCCGAGGGTGCAGGTACGCGGATCACCGGTCGACGGGCACGTGACGCCCGAGGACGGCGTGACCGACACGATCGTCGCACCATCCGGAAGGTCGACGGCGACCGTCGCGCCGGCGGCGCTCGACGGCCCGTCGTTGTGGACCGTGACCAGGTAGTCGACGGTGTCGCCGACCGAGGCGGTCGTCGGGGTCGCGGTGACCGTGGTGCGCAGGTCCGCGGCCGGCTTGACCGTGAGCGACGCCGAGGCGCTGTTGTCGGTGGTGCTCGGATCGAAGGTGGTCGCCGTGACCGAGCCGGGGTTCGAGAGCGAGGTGCCCGCGGTCGACAGGGCCGGGGTCACGACGACGGCGACGGTGGCGGAGTTGCCGTTCGCGAGCGAGCCGAGGGCGCAGGTGAAGGTGGCACCGGTGCCGCAGGTGCCCTGCGACGGCGTGATCGACACGACGGTGACGCCGGCCGGCAGGGTGTCCGAGAGACTGATCCCGGTCGAGGTGTTCGGGCCGTTGTTCTTGACCGTGAAGGTGTAGGTGGCGTTGCTGCCCGGGTTGACCGACGTCGGCGAGACGGTCTCGGTGAGCTTGAGATCCGCGGCGGCATCGACGGCGCTGGAGGCGCTCGCGCTGTTGTTGCCCGTGGCCGGGTCGAAGGTCGTGGTGGCGGCCGACGCGGCCAGGGTCGCGTTCGCGTTGGCGTTCGCGTTCGTGAGCGTCACGCGGACCGCGATCGTCGGGGCGGCGCCGCTGGCGAGCGTGCCGAGGGTGCAGGTGCGCGGATCACCGGTCGCCGGACACGTGACGCCCGACGAAGGCGTGACGGAGACGATCGTGGCGCCGTCCGGGAGGTCGAGCGCGACGGTCGAGCCGGCGGCGGGCGACGGACCGTCGTTGTTGACCGTGACGAGGTAGTCGACCGTGTCGCCGACGTGCGACGTGGTCGGCGTCGCGGTGACGGTGGTGCGGAGGTCCGCGGCGGGGTTCACGGTGACCGAGGCCGTCGAGCTGTTGTCGGCGGTGTTCGGGTCGTAGTCGGTCTCGGTGACCGAGCCGGGGTTGCTGACCGTGGTGCCGGCGGTCGACAGCCCGGCCGTCACGACGACGGTCACCGTGGCCGAGGCGCCGTTCGCCAGGGTGCCGATCGCGCAGCTCACCGTGCTGGTGCCCGTGCAGGCCGAGCCCTGCGACGGCGTCGCCGAGACGAGCGTCACGCCCGACGGCAGCGGATCCGTGAAGACGATCCCGGTCGCGGTGTTCGGGCCGTTGTTCTTGACCGTGTAGGTGAAGGTCGCGTTGCTGCCCGGGTTGAGCGTCGCGGGCGACGAGGTCTCGGTGAGCTTGAGGTCGGCGGAGCCGGTCACGGGGACCGATGCGGAGTCCGAGTCGTTCGACGCCTGCGGGTCGAAGGTCGTCTCGCTCGCGGTCGCGCTGAGGGTGGCGTTGCTGCCGGCGTTCGCGCCGGTCATGGTCACGCGGACGACGACCGTCGGCGCGGCGCCGTTCGCGAGAGTCCCGAAGGAGCAGACACGCGGGCTGGCGGTGTCGCAGGTGCCGACCGACGGCGTGACCGAGACGATCGTCGCGCTCGCCGGGAGCGTGATCGTCGCGGTGGCCCCGGCCGAGCTGGACGGGCCGTCGTTGTGGACGGTGACCGTGTAGTCGACGGTGTCACCCGCGTGCGAGGTCGAGGCGTTCGCGCCGACCGTGGTGCGCAGGTCGGCGGCCGGGTTGACCGTGACCGAGGCGGTCGAGGCGTTGTTCGAGGTGTCGTAGTCGAACGTCGTCGCGCTGACCGACCCGGGGTTGGCGACACTCGTGCCGGCCGAGGCGGTCGTCGGCTTGAGGATGACCGTGACGGTGGCCGAGGCGCCGCTCGCGAGGGAGCCGAGCGCGCAGGAGATCGTCGCGGAGCCGGTGCAGGCCGAGCCCTGCGAGGGCGTGGCGGAGACGAACGTCGCGCCGGACGGGAGCGTGTCCGAGAAGACGATGCCCGTCGACGTGCTCGGGCCGTTGTTCTTGACGGTGAAGGTGAAGGTGGCGTTGCTGCCCGGGTTGACGGTCGACGGCGACACCGTCTCCGTCACCTGGACGTCGCCCGCGGCGTTGATCGTGACCGCGGCGGCGGCGTGGTTGTTCGTGGTGTCGGGATCCGGGTCGCTGCCCGCGATCGACGGGTCGACCGTGACGGTCGTGCCGCCCGCGGCCGGGAGCACCTTCGCCTTGACGACGATCGCGGCGGTGTCGGCGGCGGCGCCGCTCACGTCGAGCGCCCCGGTCGTGCAGGTGATGGTCTGACCGGAGATGGTGCAGGGCGAGCCGCCGAGCGTCGCGGAGACGGGCTGCAGGGTCGAGGGCAGCGTGGCGGTCGTGGCGACGCCGGTCGTGGTCGACGGGCCGGCGTTGTGGCCGGCGATCGAATACGTGATGGTGTCGCCGACGTTCGCCGACGAGCGGTCGGCGACGTTCGTGAGGCTGAGGTCCGCGGAGCGCACGAACGTGGCGGTCCGGGTGTCGGTGTCGTTCGAGGTGTCGATCTCGTTGCCGCCGGCGATCGACGCGCTGAAGGACGCGCTCGGCTGCGTCTGGCTCGGGGTCACCGTGTAGGAGATCACCGGGTAGGAATCGCCGCCGTTGAGGACATCGCTGCGCGTGCAGGTGATGGTCGGGAGCGAGGAGGTGTCGCAGGTCCAGCCCGTCGAGCTCGTGATCGACCCGAAGGTGACGTTCGCGGGGACCGACGTGGTCACCGTGACGGGGTTGCCGTGGGTGGTCGCGCCGCCGGAGTTCGTGGCGGTGAGGGTGATGGTGCCCTGCTTGCCGGCCGTCAGCGTGCCCGTGTTCTGCGTCACGACCATGTCGGCACGGCGCGCGGGCGTCGCCGCGATCGTCGACGGGTTCGCGTAGGAGGAGAGGCTGGTCTGACCGACGTAGGACCCGTTCGCGGTGTTGCTGACCGTGACCCCGTCGCCGAGGTTGGGGTCGAGGGTCACCCTGAACTTCACGGTGGTCGTGCCGGTGTTCGCGGGGAGCACGCCGCCCTGACTCGACGTGGCGCCCGTGCCCACCCTGAAGGTGACGGCGTTCGTGCCGGCGTTGTAGTCGGCCTGGTCATCGCCGGCGGCGTCGGTCATCGCGCCGGCGTTGGCGCCCGCGGTCACCTGGAGCGACCCAGGCACGTACGTCGAGTGGGCCGGGATGGCGTCGGTGAGGACCACGTTCGCGGCGCCGTCGTTGCCCTGGTTCTGGGCGACGATCTGGTACTCGATGACGTCGCCCGCCTCGACGACGCCCCCGTTGACGTCGTTGAGGGTCTTCGTGAGGACGACGTTCGGTTCGGCGAGGTCGATCGTGATGCCGGTCGAGAACGGGTAGTACGTGTCGCCCGTCGTCGTGAAGGTGAAGTTCGCGGAGGTGTCGCCGTTGGCGATCGCGCCGGTGATGTCCGAGTTGTGGAAGTCGAAGCCGTAGTTGTTGAGGAAGTTCGGATTCCTCGACGTCGCGTAGTCGAGCCCCGCGATCGTGGAGTTCATGAGGTCCGGCGTCGCGCGGGTGTCGAGCTTGGTCGTGTTCAGCGTGGCGTTGTCGCCGGTGATGCCGACGTCGCCCTCGCCCACCGCGTAGTCGAGGTGCGCGGAGACCGTGCCGGTGGCCGGAGCGGTGAAGCCGTTCAGGGCGACGGTCGCGCTGCCGGCGCTCGTCGAGACGACCTGGAAGCCGTCCGAGAGGACGATGCGACGCAGCGGCTGGTTCGGGTTCGAGAAGACGATGTAGAGCGCCCACCCGGACCAGTCGTCGACGGTGTCGGTCCCGGTGCCGTTCGCGCTCTGGTTCGTGGTCTGGCGCTGCTCGATGTTGGCGACGGTGTACGTGCCCTGGCCCGCGCCCTGCACGATCGAGGTGACGTCCGCGGAGCAGCCCACGCCGCGGTTCGCGTTGGCGGCGCTCAGGCCGTCGCACCCGTCGGCGTCGGTGACCGTGCTGTAGGTCGACGCGCCGGGCGCGCGGAACTTGACCGTCTGCTCGCCGTTGCCGTCGGTGTTGTCGCCGGTGGTGCCCCACGTGAGGCGCGCGTACTGGATGGTCGACCCGGCCGGGATGGAGACGGTGGAGCTGCTCGAGTTGCTCTGCGTGCCGTCGACGTTGTTCACGCCGCCGTAGCCGCGGCTGGAGTTGTTGTAGTTCTGGGTGCTCGGGTCGCAGGCGCCGGTCGGGGTCCAGGACGGGTTGCAGGTCGTGTTCGCGTTGCCGATCGCCGCGATGTCGCCGTGCAGGGTCTGGGCGTAGGTGTTCGAGAAGGTGCGCAGGGAGGCGGCGTTCGCGGCCCCGGGGGCCAGGACTGCCGGGGTTGCGACCGCGAGCGCGATGACCAGCGCACGCCGAGCCGTGCGGGGCGTGGCGGCAACGAGGAGTGCGAGCAGCGCCCGGAGTACTGCGCGGGGAGCGGTGGAAACGGCGGACATAGGGCGGCGGTCTGGGTACATGCGTCAAGGCAGCCGCGCACGATCGGGAGTCGCACGGCTCGCCCGCATCAATCGGACCCGACCCGTAACTCCTTTAACAGAGTTCACCAGTCGTTCCGAAAGCATACGAATCCCCGAAAACTCGGGCGATTCGAAAGAGGCGCCGGAATGAGGCGGACTCAGCATTCCGGTCGGTCGCGGGGCCCGACGTTCCGGACGAAGGTTCGGCGACGCGCCTGCTTCCGGCTCGAGGGTCGGCCGAGGTCGCGTTGGCGTGGGCTAAGGCTCGACCTGAGGTGCAGGTCTGCTTGCAGGCGGAGGATTTCGGGTCGCGGCGTCGGAGAGCGGCGGCGGGTGTCCGAGCGGGGACCCGGGGTTGCGCGCGGGCGCTTCGGAGGGGGTCGCGATGGCGCGCAAGCGGGCACCTCGGAGGGGGTCGCGCGGTGCCGCTCGGCGGACGCCTCGGGGGCGGTTGCGATGCCGGTCGGCGGATGCCTCGGGGGCGGTTCCGGTGCCGGTCAGCGGACGCCTGGAGGCGGTTGCGATGCCGCTCGGTGGAGACCTGACGGCGCGTCGCTCACGCGGCCGCCGGGCCCCGCGGACCTATCGGATCTCGACGGGGGTGCCTTCGACCGCCACGGTGTGGAGGTACGTGATGAAGGCGTTCGAGGCGCGGATGCAGCCGTGCGAACGGCTGGTGCCGAGGGGGTCCTTGAGGAGGTCGCCGGAGCGGCCATGGATCGCGACGCGGCCGGGGCCTCCGCCGAAGTTCTCGAGGACGTCCGAGTGGGCGGTGAGGTGGAGGGCCCACGGGCCGATGTCCTCGCCCTTGGGTTGCCGGACGACCTCCAGCACGGCGAAGCTGCCGCGGGGCGTCGGCGTGCCCGGTGCCCCGACGACGACCTTGGTCGACGCGACGCGCTTGCCGTCCTTGAGGACCGTGAGGGAGTGCGCGGCGCGGCTGATGATCACGCGGTAGCGCAGCTTGCGCACCTCGACCGCGGACTGCGGCAGCCAACCCGTCGCGCCGTTCGGTCGGATCGGGAGGCGTACCCGCAGCCACCGCACGGTGCCGACCATCTTCACCTGGGCGATCTGGAGCACCACGGGGCCGCCGTTCCAGCTGCCGAACGGCTTCAGACTGGTGATCCGGCGAGCGCTGCGTGACGGCTTTGCCCGCACCGTCACGGGGACGACGAGCCGCGCGGCGTACGACACCGCTCGCGTGGCGGCGGTCGGAACGATGCCTTCGTCGGTGCTGTCGGAGTCGGTGGGGTCGCCGCTCGTGGTTGCGGGCGTGGTCGCGGCGGGTGTCGTGGGGGGCGGCGTCGCCGCGGCGGGCGTGATCGCTGACGGGGCCGCGGCGGTCGCGTCGAGCGCGCTCGCGGAGACCTGGGCTCGGGGCGTGGCGGCGTGGGCCGAGGACGCGGCGTGCGTAGAGGACGCGGCGGCGACGTGGGCCGAGTGTGCGGCGTCGGCCGACGGGGTCGCCGTGGTGCCGATGAGCGTCGACCAGACCAACGCAGCGGCAGCGACGTGAAGGAGGCGCGGTCGCGAAGCCCGCGGTGCGGCGACGTGCGCTGCGGCGCGTTCGGGTCGGGTGAGCGGGATCGGGGGCACGGTGGAGACCGATGGTGGAGCGCTGAGGGCCCGAAGCGTCGACGTCGAGTCGGCCGGGGCGTGCTTCGCGGTCCACCCTGGAAATCGGACGGCGCGCTCCGCCGCTGTAGTCAAGCAGGCGCCGTGGCGGGGTGGGTCGGTGTGGAGATGGCGGGCGGCGGTGCTGGAAGGTGCGAGGCGCATGGCGCCGGCGCCGCAGGCCACGTCAGGGACGCGGCCGCGGCGGTGGTCCGTTCGGGCGTGGGTCGGGTTGCGGGGCGTGGTTCGTCCGCGCCGAAGGCGGCGGAGACCTGCGAGGGCGGGTCCGTGGCGGCGCGCGGCTCGCACGTGGGTGGCGGACGGTTCCGCGGATGGATGTGGTCCGCGCGACGGCCTGTCCCACCCGCGGGGGACGTGGACGACGCGGCACACGATGCGCCGAGAAACAGTCGGAGGTAAGGGCTCGATGTTCGAGCCGGGGACTCGCACCATTCTCCGGCGCGTCGGATTCAGCCCTCGCGCGCGGCCGCCGCGGAGCAACGGCTTTTGCACCGGAAGTTAGACGGAGAAATCGGCAGCAATGTCCTGTCGATTTCTCCGTCCAACTCCCGGTGCATCGCGATTCGAGGCGCAACGGACCAGAACACGCACGCCCCAGGCGCCCGCCACCCCGGCCCGGGCCCTCCCGGCCGCCCGTCTCCCTTCGGAGACACGAACCCCGCCCGGGCCCCAGAGCAACGCCCGAACGGAACGCCCACCCGGCCGCGTCCCTCGGCACGCACGCCCCTGCGATCCACCGCCAGCGCCGCGCCTCTCGGCACGCACGCCGCAAGCGTCCGCCGCCAGCGCCCCGTCCCTCGGCACGCACGCCCCGAGGGTCCGCCGCCAGCGCCGCGTCCCTCGGCACGCACGCCGCCAGCGCCCCGGCCCCTCGGCACGCACGCCGCAAGGGTTCGCCGCCAGCGCTGCGTCCCTCAGACGCCTCGCAACCACCGGCGCTGAGCGAGAGATCGCGCCGCAGATTCGTCGCGCGGACGGACGAGCAAGTACGGACGTACGGCTCGTTCGTTTGCGTGGCGAAGATGCAAGCGAGATCCGCTCAGCTCACCACGCTCGCCGGCCCCCAAGGCCGGCCGGCCACCCCGGCTAGTGCAGGGTGAAGATGGCCTGACGGGCGTCGTTGGCGAGGTTGAACAGCGGCTGGGGCCAGACGCCGAGCACGAGGGTGAGGACCGCGAAGATGACGGCGATCGCTCCGAGTTCCCAGGGGGCGCGGGGCGCGAGGACGGAGCGCGGCTCGTTGATGCTCCGGCGGGCGCCGTAGGGCTCGCCGTGCGCCGGGGCGGTCTCGGGGACACCGGCGGCGCTCACGAGGACGGCGCCGGGCTCCGGAGCGGGTGCGCCGTCGCCACCGGGGAACGGCGCGGGCTCGGCACGCCACATGCGGAGCACGGGCGAGACGTAGTAGGCGAGGGAGATGATCGAGCCGACGATGAGCAGGACCGCGAGCCAGGTCTCGCCGCCCTGGATGAGGTAGCCGGAGACGATGATCTTGCCGAAGAAGCCCGCGGTGAGCGGGAGGCCGGCGAGGCCGAACATGCCGATGGTGCCGAGCCACGCCAGGAGGGGGCGGTCGTGGGCGATGCCGTCGAGGGCGGCGATGTCGTCACCGAGATCAGGGCGCTCGACCTCGCGGGCGGCGACGACGGCGAACACCGTGAGCGTGGAGACGGCGTAGGCGATGAGGTAGGCGAGCATCCCGGTGACCGCCCCGACGGAGAGGGCCGCGATGAGGTACCCGGCCTGGGCGATGGAGGAGTACCCGAGCAGGCGCTTCATGCTCGGCTGCCCGAGCGCACCGACGTTGCCGACGATGATCGAGGCCGCGGCGAGCACGTAGAGGAGCGGGTGCCAGTAGTCGTAAAGCGAGGCGACTCCGCCCGTGCCGGCCTGGCCGAAGCCGACGATGAGCAGGCGCGCGGTGACGATCAGCGCGGCCGCCTTCGTGCCGACGGACATGAATGCGGTGACCGCGGTCGGGGCACCGTCGTAGACGTCCGGGGTCCACTGGTGGAGCGGCGCGAGCGACAGCTTGAACCCGAATCCAGCGACGAGGAGGGCGACACCGGGGACGACGAGGCCACGGAGGTCACCCTGACCGGCGACCTGACTGATCTTGTCGATGTTCATCTCGCCGGTGGCGCCGTAGATGAGGGCGATGCCCATGAGCGCCGTGGCCGAACCGACCGAGCCGAGGATGAGGTACTTCAGACCGGACTCCAAGGACGCCGCGCGGTCGACGTGCGAGGCGCACAGCACGTAGAGCGGGATCGAGAGGAGCTCGAGGCCGAGGAAGACGGTGACGAGGTCGTTCGCGGCGGCGAGGATCGCCATGCCGGTCGCGGAGGCGAGGATGAGCGCGGCCGTCTCGCCGTGCCCGGCGTCGTCGGTGCCACGGCCGCGGGCGGCGATGGCCAGACCGGCGATCGCGGACGCGCACGCGATCACGATGCCGGCGAGCGCGGCCTTGTCCATGACGAGCGAGCCGGCGATCACCCTGGCGACCCCGTGATGGCTCGCGAAGGATCCACCGACGTCGTCCTGGCTGTTCCAGAGCGTCATCGCGAGGATGCCCGCGGTGCCGGCGCCGATGACGCCCGCGACGATCGCGAGGACCTTGCCCGTGTTGCCGCCGAGGAGGCCCAGCACGAGCGACACGATCATGCCGAGACCGAGGGCGACGATCGGCGCGAGCTGCGTCCAGTCGACGTGCGGCGCGGCGATGTGGGAGGTGGCGACGAGCATCAGTTGTTGGGCTCCTGTGCCGAGTCGATCGGAGTGGTGCCGTCGGGCTCGACCTCCTGCACGGAGATCCCGGACCCGTTGTCGCCACCGCCGTTCGACGCACCCGCGGGTGCGATCTCAGGTGCGGCGGCGTTCGCGGCGGGCGGGCGGTGCGAGGGGTGTTCGCTGTCGTAGAGGGCCTGCGCCGGGCCGACCGCGGCGCGGCTGGCGGACTCGCTGGGGTGCAGACCGAGCTGCGGGACCAGCGCCACGAGTACGAGCGCGCCGACCGCGAGGCCGAGCACGGCCGCGTCGAACGGGCCGACGTCCGGGGAGTCCTCGGCGATCGCTGCGCCGCGGGCGTTCTGCATGGCGGTGATCATGAACCGGAGCGCGTAGGCGGCGGCCAGGACCACACCGATCGAGGCGATGATCGCGGCCCAAGGCGAGGTGCGCCAGGAGCCGAGGAGCACGAGGTACTCGGCGACGAAGTTGCCGGAGCCGGGCATGGCGAGCCACGCGAGCGCGACCACGAGGAAGATGGCGGTGAGGACCGGCGCGCGCTTGGCGAGGCCGCCGAGTTGATCGAGGCGCTCCACCCCACCCGCGCGCTCCGTGATGACGGCGACGAGGATGATGGCCGGCACGACCACGAGGGCGTGGGTGACCATCTGGAAGATCGCGCCCTGCGCACCGGCCGGGTCGAGGGACGTGATGCCGAGCAGGATGAAGCCGAGCTGCGCGATGGATGAGTACCCGAGGATGAGTCGGGGCTCGTTCGAGGTGAAGGCCACGAGCGACGCGTAGAGGATCGAGATCAGCGCGAGGATCACCAGGCCGAGCCGCCACGAGACGAAGGCGTCGGGGAGGATCGGCAGCGCGATCTTCAGGAGCCCGTACGCCGCGACCTTGCTGAGCACGGCGGCGAAGATCACGAGCGCCGGGAACGGCATCGCCTTGTACGCGGCCGGGAACCAGCCGTGGAACGGAGCGATCGGCATCTTGATGAGGAACGCGGCCAGCAGCGCGGCGAGGATCCAGCGCTGGGTGCCCGGCGACAGCGTGGTCGTCTGCAGGGTGGCGAGGTCGAAGGTGACCGGCGCCTGCGCGGCCCGGGCCGAGAGGATCGCGAGCGCGACCGCGGCGACGAGCATCAGCAGCGAGCCGACGAGCGTGTACACGAGCATCACGATCGCGGGCCGCAGGCCGTCCTGACCCGGGCCGGCGGCCGTCGCGGTGATCACCACGAACGGCAGCAGCATCAGGTCGAAGCAGAGCACGAAGAGCATGAGGTCCTGGGCGACGAACGCCCCGAGGACCGCGGTCTGCGCGAGGCCGAGCAGGAAGAAGTACGCGGGGGTGCTCGTGGTGTCGCGGTCGCGGATCGACCAGACGGTGCCGATGAGCCAGACGAAGCTCGTCATCGCGACGAGGATCGCGTTGAGGCCGTCGATGGCGACGTGGAAGCGGATGCCGAGCGCCGGGATCCACCGCTCGCTCACGTCGACGGCGGCCTGGTGGGCGCTCGCGTCGACCTTGAAGGCGAGCAGCGCGGCGAGGATCAGCGTGGCCAGCGAACCGGCGGCGGCGAGCCACGGGGCGAACCGCTTGCCGAGCAGCAGGCCGACGAGGCCGACCGCGGACGGGACGACCAGGAGGGCGATCAGGACACCGCTCATCGATCCACCAGTGCGTAGAGGAGAACGGCGCCGACGCCCGTGGTGATCACGCCGGCGTAGACGCGCAGCGAGCCGGTCTGGGCACCGCGGACGACGGCGGAGGCGATCCGGACGACGCCGGTCGGCCCGCCCATCACGACGGTGCCGGTGACGAGACGCTCCACGCTGCGCTCGAACACGGCCCCGGCCCAACGGGCGGGACGCACGATGAGGAGCGTGATGAGGTCGTCGATGAAGTAGCCGCGGCGCAGGAGCGTGTGGAGCGGCTGGAGGCTGGCCTGGATGCGCGCCGGGGTGCCGGGCGACTTGAGCCAGAACTGCGCGGCGAGCGCGATGCCGGCCAGACCGGCGGCCGCGCCGATGAGCATGCCGACGATCGACGTCTTCGTCGACGCCTCGGTGCTCTCGAGCAGCTCGCTGCCGGCGAACGTCGGGTGGAGGAAGTTCGACACGACCTGGTCGACGTGCGGGATCTGCAGCAGTCCGGCGCCGACCGCGAGCACGGCGAGCGTGCCCATCGCGATCCGCATCGGGAGGTGGTCCTCCGCGACCGGGTGCTCGGTGCCGGGGAAGCCGACGTCGGTGTCCTCGGACTCGCCGGTCGACGGGTTCGTCGGCGGGAAGTGGAGGTGGTGGCCGTCGACCACCTGCTGGCTGTC
The DNA here is from genome assembly GCA_031119595.1 of Patulibacter sp. Classification (GTDB taxonomy): domain Bacteria; phylum Actinomycetota; class Thermoleophilia; order Solirubrobacterales; family Solirubrobacteraceae; genus JAGIBJ01. The sequence goes on from JAVHXX010000034.1 coordinate 15,154, forward strand.
TTCGGTGGTGGGACCGTGGAAGACCTTGTAGACCGCGCGGAAGGTGTAGGTGGCAGTGAGGAGTGCGGCGACGTAGCCGATGATGCCGACCGCGGTGTACCAGTCTCCGCGCTCGAGCAGGCTCGAGAGGATCTCGTCCTTCGAGAAGAAGCCCGAGAACGGCGGGATGCCGGAGAGCGCGAGCGAGCCGATGAGGAAGCAGCCGTAGGTGAACGGGAGCGCCTTGCGCAGGCCGCCCATCCGGTTGATGTCCTGGACGCCGCCCATCGCGCTGATCGCCGAGCCGGCGCTCATGAAGAGCAGGGCCTTGAAGAAGGCGTGCGTCATGAGGTGGAAGATGCCCGCGGTGTACGCACCCGCGGACACGCCGACGACCATGTACCCGATCTGCGACATCGTGGAGTAGGCGATGATCCGCTTGAGATCGGTCTGGACGATGGCCATCGTCGCGGCCATCACGAGGGTGATGGTGCCGATGATCACGGCGATGTTCGCGGCGACGTGCGAGAGCTCGAAGAGCGGGTGCAGACGCGCGATGAGGTAGACGCCCGCGGTGACCATGGTGGCCGCGTGGATGAGGGCCGAGACCGGGGTCGGGCCCTCCATGGCGTCGGGGAGCCAGGTGTGGAGCGGGAACTGCGCGGACTTCGCGAAGGCGCCGAGCAGGATGAGGACGAGGCCCCAGGTGAGGTCGTGCTCGGAGCCGGAGAACGCCTGCGGCGCGCGGGCGAAGACGGTGAGGAAGTCGCTCGAGCCGGCGTGGCGCAGGATCAGGAAGCTGCCGAGCACGATGCCGACGTCGCCGAGGACGTTGATCAGGAACGCCTTGATGCCCGCGCGGGTGGCGGTCTGGCGGCGATACCAGAAGGAGATCAGCAGGTACGACGCCATGCCGACGAGCCCCCAGCCGACGACCAGCAGGACGAAGTTCCCGGCCAGGACGAGGACCAGCATCGAGAACACGAAGAGGTTCAGGTAGCAGAAGAACCGGTTGTAGCCCTGGTCGCTGTCCATGTACGCGGTGGCGTAGAGGTGGATCAGCATCGAGACGCCGGTGACCACGAGCATCATCACGATGCTCAGCGGGTCGACGAGGAGCGAGAGCTTCACGTCGAGACCGGCCGTGACGGCGTAGTCCCAGAGCGGCGCCCGGACCTGACGGCTCGACGCCGGGAGGTTCTGGAGGGCGACGAGCGTCGCGATGGTGAAGATGAAGCTGCCCGCGAGCGCGCCGGTGGCGATGGCCCCGGCGGTGCGGCCCTTCAGCCCACGGAAGGAGAAGGCGATGGTCAGGCTGCCGAGGAGCGGCAGCAGCACGACCAGCCAGGCGAACGTGCCGACGGTCGAGGTCATCCGTGGAGCTCCCGGGTCTTGTCGACGTCGATCGGCTGGCCGCGGCGGAACATCGCGACCACGATGCCCAGGCCGACGGTGACCTCACAGGCCGCGACGACCATGACGATGATGGCGAGGATCGAGCCGTCGTTCTGCGCGTGGTGCCGGTCGAAGGCCAGCAGCGCGAGGTTGCCTGCCGAGAGCAGGAGCTCGAGGCAGAGCAGCAGGACGAGCGGGTTGCGGCGCACGAAGACGCCGAACACGCGCT
>JAVHXX010000541.1 GCA_031119595.1 Patulibacter sp.
CCGGCCGGGCCGGTGGGGAGAGGCTCGGGGTGGCGTTGGACCTGTCGGCCGTCGCGATCCGGCGAGCGGCTCGGGCACACGAGCGTGCGGGGGCCGTCGTCGGGGACGTGACCGAGCGCCTCCCGGTCGTCGACGGCGCGACCGCCGTCGTGCTCGACGTCTTCGCCCCGCGGAACCAGACCGAGTACGCCCGCGTGCTGCACCCCGACGGTGTGCTCGCGGTGGTGACCCCGCGGACCGGGCACCTGGCCGAGCTCGCGGAGGCCACGATCTCGGTGGACCCGGAGAAGGAGCGGCGTCTGCGCGACTCCCTGACGCCGGCGTTCGTGCTGCGGTCGTCGGAGGACCTCACCTGGACGATGGACCTCTCCGCCGAGGACGTCCACGACGTGGTGCACATGGGGCCGAGCCACCACCACGTCGACCCGGACACGGTGTTCGCCCCGGCGGCGGTGACGGCCGCGGTGACGGTCAGCACGTGGAGCCCGGCAGCGCAGTCGGCGGTCGAGTCCTAGGACCCGCCGCGCTCGATCTGTCGCCGAGCGGTGTGCGCTCTCCCACGCACCCGGTCGACCGCGATGCCGATCCGGGCGAGCAGGAGCACGGCACCGACGACCCCGGCTGCGATCGGCGTCACGAAGAGCCCGAGGTCCATCCCCGGCATCCGCCAGAAGTCGATCGACCACGCCGCGGTGCCGGCGAACCCGAGCAGCAGTCCGGCACGCCACCACCAGCGACCTGGCAGCGGTCCGACGCCGAGGGCGGCGAGCACCAGGAGCGCCCAGCACCCTTCCGGAGCGAAGGACCGCGGGTCGTTCGTGCCGCAGCTCGACACGGCGCACTCCCACACGACCTGGTCGGCGACGCCGGCGTACCAGTGGAACAGCGCAGCCGCCGCGACGACGGCGAGCAGCGCGACCGGCGGTCCGGCCCAGCGCCAGACCCGGCCGAACCGGGAGCGACGACGGCGAGCTGCCACCCATCCGCCGCCGAGCTCGTAACCGGGCATCGGGCGGAACTCGGGCATGCCGGCACGCTACCCGCGACCGGATTTCGTGGGGAAGTGGCTCGGAAAGCGCCGCGCGGTCCGGGCAGGTCCCCGAGCCGCGCCGGCGTCCTACTCGGTCGGGGCGACGTCGAGCTGCCAGACCACGCCGAAGCGGTCGCGCAGCTGCCCCGCGAGCGGCGCCCACGGCGTCGGGCCGAGCGGCTGGCGGATCTCGGCCCCCTCGGACAGCAGTGTCCAGGAGCGTTCGATCTCGGCCGCGTCGTCGCCGTGCACGAACACGTAGAACGCGTTCGCGCCCTGGTCGTACGGCTGGTCGGGCCAGACGTCGAACGCCATGACCCGGAAGCCGGCGTCGGTGGCGACCTGACCCCACACGATCCGGTCCGCCCAGGCCGGGTCCTGGGAGGCGCCCATCGCGCCGTACGTCATGGCGGCGACCTCGCCGCCGAAGACCGTGGCGTAGAAGTCGAGGGCCGCGCGGGCCTGTCCGTCGAAGTTGAGGTGGGTTGTCGTTTCGATGCTCATGAGACGAGCATCCCGGGCGTTGCGGTCAGATCGTGTCCGCTTCTCCGGCGATACTGATCGACATGTCCGGTCCGTCCTCGCGCATGCTCGCCCTGCTCTCGCTGCTGCAGGTGCACCGCGACTGGCCCGGCGACGAGCTCGCCGGCCGGCTCGAGGTCAGCCCCCGCACGCTCCGGCGCGACGTCGACCGGCTCCGCGGGCTGGGCTACCGGGTGGAGGCGCTCCGGGGTCCGGCCGGCGGGTACCGCCTCGCCGCGGGCTCGGACCTGCCCCCGCTCCTGTTCGACGACGACCAGGCGGTCGCGATCGCCCTGGCGCTCGCCGTGGCGCCGGCATCGGGAGCGGACATCGCCGGGTCGGCCGCGCGGGCGCTCGCGACCGTTCGGCAGGTGATGCCGGCGCGGCTCCGCACCCGGATCGACGCGGTCGAGGCGCTCACGACGCCCGGCTCCACCCGGACCGACCCGGAGGTCTTCGTCGCCGTCAGCGAGGCCGTGCACCTCCGAGAGCTCCTCCGATTCGGCTACGGCGACGACGAGACGCCGCACCGGGTCGAACCGCACGCGGTCGTCGCCCGGAACGGCCGCTGGTACCTCCTCGACTGGGACCTCGAACGCCAGGACTGGCGCACCCACCGGATCGACCGGATCACGCCGCGGACGCGGACCCGGGTGTCGTTCACGCCGCGGGCGATCCCGGGCGGTGACGCCGTGGCCTTCGTGTCCGCGCGGTTCAAGGGATCGGCCCACGAGGACGTCTGGCCCTGCGTCGGCACCGCGGTCCTCGAGGTGTCGGCCCGGACCATCGCGCCGTACCTGCCCGCGGACGCCGAGCTCGAACCGCTCGGACCCGACCGGTGCCGACTCACCCGGGGATCGTGGTCGTGGGAGGGGCTCGCCGCAGCGTTCGCGGCATCCGCGGCGGACTACACGGTGGAGGGGCCGCAGGAACTCCGTACCGCGACGGCCGCCCTGGCCGAACGGCTGCGGGGAGCGAGCGCGCGTTAGCGAGGCGCATGCGTCCGCCAGGAGCGCGTTAGGGATCCGTCAGGACCGACCTGGAGGCGCGGCGCAGGACCCAGCATCGGTTCGGCACCACACGTGGTGCCGTCCGCGTCGCCCGGCGCGGACCCCGTGACCTTCTGGAGTCCCTCGTGTTCGACGTCTTCGTCGTCGCCGGTGTCCTCGCCGTGTTCGGCGTGGTGGCACTGATCGCCAAGGGGGTGGAGCGGCTGTGATCGTCATCACCATCGCGGCCGCCGTCCTCGGCATCGCCGCTGTCGTGTACCTCGTCTGGGCGCTCGTGCGCCCGGAGAAGTTCTGATGAGCACGACGGACACGTGGGCGGGCATCGTCCAGGTCGCCACGCTCGTCCTGCTCCTCGTCGTCGCGTACCGCCCGCTCGGCGACTGGATGGCGCGGGTGTTCACCCCGGTCCGCCACAGCCGTGTCGAGCGCGGGGTCTACCGGATCATCGGCGTCGACCCGGACGCCGAGCAGTCGTGGCCCGCGTACCTCCGGGGCGTCCTGCTCTTCAGCGCCGTCGGGGTCCTCCTCGTCTACCTGCTCCAGCGCATCCAGGT
>JAVHXX010000542.1 GCA_031119595.1 Patulibacter sp.
GCCAGAACTCATCGCGGAACCCGCCGACCGGCTTGCCGAACAGGCAGCTGCCGCAACTGTTGTTGAAGCTGGAGTACTGCGGATAGTCCGGCCGCCAAGTCTCCGCGGTGCCCGCGTCGATGGTCGGGGAGTCCGCTGCCTGCCGCAGGTCGCCGCTCGACCGGTCGACGAAGTGCGGGTCGGCGGTGATGGTGCCGTCGGTCTGGTCGATCGAGGCGCCGGCACCGATCACGGACTGGCGGGTAGGGCTCGTGGCACTGTGATGCAACACGGCCGTGGCCGAGCTGCTGGCGTCGCTGGCGACCCGCAGGTCGAGGGCGCCGTTCGTCCCGGAGAAGATCGTGTTGACCGCGCGCAGCGTGGCCGACGTCGCGGGTGCGTCGGGCGACACGCTCACCGCGGCGGCGCCGGCGCCGGCGGCGAGCAGCGTCGAGCCGAGGATCGTCGACCGCAGCGGCGCGCCGCTCGCGTGGATGCCGGTGGCGCCGGAACCGGTTGCGATCACGGTGCTGTTGCGGAGCGTCGCCCCGGAGCCGAGGTTCACGCCGGTGGCGCCGGCGCCGGTGACGCCGATCCGCACGCGATCCAGGGTGCCGCCGGCGACGACGAGCGCGGTGCCGTTCGTGGTCGACAGGTCGATGCCGGAGACATCGGTGTCGTGGGTGAGCCAGAGCGTGCCCGCGGAGAGGTCGAGGACGGGGCGGGGTTCGTTCGGGGCGGCGACGATCGACACGCCGCCGGCGCCGTCGGAGACCTGTCCGCTCACCCGGTACACGCCACCGTGGACGACGATCCGGTCGCCCGGCTGGGCTGCGCCGAGCGCTGCCGTCAGGGTGCAGCCCTGGCTGGCGACCGTGCAGCTGCCGTCACCCGCGGCGGAGACGTGCAGATCCGCGCCCGCGGCAGCGGACGGCAGCACCAGGGCGATGCTGAGCAGCGGGTAGAGCGCTGTGCGACGAATGACGGTGGGGCGGAACACGGGCTCCTCCCCTCATCGTCGGTCGTCCAACCAGTGTGCTTGAGATGGGGTCTGGACCGCCGGACGGCCGGGAAACCGGCGTGTCGGCGGGCCGATCGACCGGCCGCGCCGGTGCTCAGTTCGTGCGCGGGTCCTCGGGCGGGTGCGCGAGCTGCGAGAACGAGCCGCCGAGACGGTCGAGCACCTTGAGCCAGAGTTGGTCGGCGTCGTCGCCGAAGAGGTCACCGGGGAGGCGCGGCGTCACGAGCCAGGCCTGCTCCTCGATCTCGGACTCGAGCTGTCCCGGGGCCCATCCGGCATGGCCGGCGTAGACCCGGCAGCGATCGATGTGCGGCGCGACCTCGGACGGCGGGCCGTTGTCCGAGCGGACGAGGCCGAGGGTGCCGTCGATCTCGAGCTGGTCCTCGATCGAGGGGAGGAAGTCGGCGAGGACGACGAGGCCGTCCGGCTCGACCGGACCGCCCTCGTAGATGAGGCCGTCGCACGGGAGTTGTGCGACGGGTGCGGCCACCTCCGCGACGGTGAGCGCGGTGGGGCGGTTGATGATCAGGCCGAGGGCACCGGCCTCATCGTGGGCCGCCACGAGGACGACCGTGCGGCTGAACGCGCGCTCGCCGAGGCGAGGATGCGAAACGAGGAGCTTGCCGCGGAGTTCGTCCACAGGGACGACGCTACGCGGTTACTCGGCGTCGTTCTTGACCTTGGCGGCGAGACCCCAACGACCGTTGACCTTGTCGTTCTCGCGCTTCTCGGCCACGATCTGCGCGTAGATGTAGACCGACAGGCCGCCGATCAGCAGGGGGAAACCGACGAACCAGACGCCAAGCTGGCCGATGAGATCCCAGGTGGTCTGTGAAATCGTCGCGATCACGTGGCAGAGAATACCCGTCCGGCGTGCGGAGCGCAGCCTGAGAGCGACGCTGCCCGGGGAGGCCCGCATCGCCGGCGCGCCCCGCTGCAGGCGCGCCGCCGGATCGACCCGCCGGAACTGGGACAATGGTCGGATGCGTCTCGCCACGGTCAGGCCTCCCGGGCTCGAGCAGCCCGTCGCCGCGCAGATCGTCGACGGCCTCGCGGTCGCCTTCCCCAGCAACTGGACCGTGCTCCAGCTGTTGTCGCTCGATCTCGAGGACCGGCCGCCGCCCGGCAAGGCGGCGTGGCCCGTCGCCGACTGCGAACTGCTCGCGCCGATCCCGTCCCCCGGGGCGATCTTCGGCATCGGCCGCAACTACGCCGCGCACGCCGAGGAGCTCGGCAACGACGTGCCGGAGATCCCGACCGTCTTCGCGAAGCTCACCCGCTCGAGCACGGCGCCCGGTGGGCCGATCCGGCTGCCGGCCGCGTCGTCGTTCGTCGACTACGAGGGCGAGCTCGCGGTGGTCATGGGCCACCACGGCAAGGTCGCCGGCTATGCGATCGCCAACGACGTCAGCGCCCGCGACCTGCAGTTCCTCGGCGGCGACCAGTGGACCCGCGGCAAGGGCGCGGACACGTTCTGCCCGTGGGGGCCGTGGATCACCACCGAGGACGAGGTGCCCGATCCCCACGACCTCCACCTGCGCACGTACGTGAACGGTGACCTGCGTCAGGAGGCGATGACCTCCGACCTCATCTTCAAGATCCCGCGTCTCGTCGATCACCTCGGCGAGATCACGGCGCTGCAGCCCGGCGACCTCATCCTCACCGGCACGCCCGCCGGGGTGGGCTGGGCGCGCGAGCCGAAGGTCGGTCTGGCGTCCGGTGACGTGGTTCGGATCGAGATCGACCTGCTCGGGTCGATCGAGTCCCGGGTCGCGTGAACCCGGCGGACGCCTTCGCCGTCCTCGGGTTGCCGATCACCGCGTCGGAGGCCGAGGTCAAGGCGGCCTACCGCCGGCTCGTCGCCCGGTACCACCCGGACACCGGCGTCGACGCCGGCCCCGGCGGCGAGGACGCGATGCTGCGCATCAACGACGCGTACGCCGCAGCCAGGGCGACCTGGCACCGGCAGGCCTCGCGCGCCAGCAAGCCGATCTACGCGCCACCGAAGCCGCCGCCACGCGCCGTCCCGGAGGAGCCCGCGCCGCCGGCCGGTCCCGCGGTCCCGCCGCTGCACGAGGAGTCCGAGCGGGTCCAGGCGGCCGCGGCCGAAGCGGC
>JAVHXX010000543.1 GCA_031119595.1 Patulibacter sp.
GTCGTCAGCCGCACCCATCCGAGCGCTGCCAACTGCGCGCCGATCGCCCCCGGTGACGGCGTCGGAGCCGAGCTCCAGTTCGACCACATCCAGCCGTGCCCGCTGCAGGTCGGCATGGCGGCGTCGTTCGACTCGACCAAGCTCTCGGAGGGCGCGCATCGGGTGAAGGTGGTACTCCGCGACGCCTCGGGCAACGCGCTCTCGGTCTTCGACAAGTCGGTCACGGTCGACAACGTCCCGCCGCCTGCGGTGAACATCGCGCCGTCGATCGCAGGAGCCACGCCGGCCGGTGGGCTGCGGCCCGGTGACACGCTCGTCTCCTCCGACGGCACCTGGACCGGTGCCGGCATCACGTTCACGCATCGTTGGCAGCGCCAGAACGACGCCGGCGCCTGGGTCGACATCCCGGGTGCGACGGGCGCGAAGTACACGGTCGTCACGGACGACGTCGGACATGCACTCCGCGTGACGGTCACCGCCACGAACGCCGAGGGGAGCACCTCGGCGACCACCGATGCCACCGCAGCCGTGCGGAGCGGCGCGACTGTCCAGACGCAGTCGGTCGCTCCCGGTACGCCGACGTCGACGCCGGTCGTCCCGGCGCCGGTGGCCGCAGCGGCCGGGAACGGCGCCGGCGGCGACACCGCGACCGGCAATCTCGTCCTGGATCGCGAGCAGAAGTCGGTCGACGTGAAGTACGCCGCCAAGGTCGTGATCACGGGTCGCCTCGTCGACGCGCAGAACCAGCCGATCGCCAATGCCAAGGTCGACGTCTTCGAGCAGGTCGTCACGACGACGGCCTCGTGGAACAAGATCGCCACGATCACCACCGACAGCCAGGGTGGGTACCTGTTCCGGCCGAAGACGACGGCAAGCCGGCGGCTGCGGTTCGCCTGGGCCGACAAGGTCGGCACCGCCGACTACCGCGCGACCCGCGAGGTCCTCGTCTCGGTCACGGCCGGGATGTCGATCAAGGCGAAGCACCGCGTGGTCGGCCGCCACGACACGATCCGCCTGAACGGCCGCGTCTCGATCGACGGGCTCCCGACCACGGGCGCGTGGGTCGAGGTCCAGGTGCTCGACTCGGGCGTGTGGCGCACCGTCGCGACCCGCAGGCTGAGCTCGAAGGGCGGCTGGTCGTTCAGGCACCGCCTCGAGAACTCGGCGAAGATCACGTTCGCGTTCCGATCGCGGCTGCGGGCGACCGGCGAGATCGCCGCCGCCGAGTCCAAGAGCGTGCCGGTGAAGGTCAAGGTCCGATGAGCCTCTCGACGGCAACGGCCCGGCGGCCCCGATGACTCGCCGCCACGCGCCTGGCATCCTGGGCGACGTGCGTCCCTCCCGACTCGCTGCGGTCGCGGCGCTCACGGCTGGTCTGCTCGCGGGCGCGGTGGGGTTCGTCCCCACCGCCGCGGCGGACGAACAGCCGTCGATCCTGAAGGCCTATGGGCTCGACTGGATCGAACGCGTCCGCGACGACGCCTGGCCGCAGCCCAAGGATCAGCGGCCGGTGATCTGTCTCCTCGACACCGGCGTCGCGGTCACCCCGGACACGCCCGCCGACGATCCGAACGGCCCGATCGTCGCCCGACTCGCCATCGATGGCGGCTCGGGCCTGCCCCAGGGCGACACCTTCGAGCACCTCCACGGCACCACCATGGCCTCGGTCATCGCGGCTCCGCGCAACGGCTGGGGCACGGTCGGCGTCTTCCCCCAGGCGCGAATCGTGTCGATCCGAGTGACGATCGACGACGCGACGTACATCACGCCGGCGGCGGTGAGGGCGGGGGCTCGGGCGTGTCGCGTCTGGGCGCTAAATCAGGAACCGGTGGCATCGATCGGGAGCGTCGTGATGGCCGAGTCGAACTATGACCAGCGTCCATCAGACAGCGACGCGTGGGAGGCCAGCGCGAAAGCGATCGACGACGTCAACGGCGTATTCGTCGCTGCCGTTGGCAACTCAGAAGAGGCCACAGTGCTGCCTCCCGTCTCGGCGCAGGGAGTGCTATCCATCGCGGCTGGCGACGACCAGGGGAGCCTTTGTTCGTTCGCGAAGTATCCGCCCGAGACCGGATTGATTGGTCCCGGCTGTTCGACGGTCACGTCGTGGCCAGCTGGGTCGAGTGCTGCCACGGCCGCGGTCGGTGCGGTCGTGGATGCGCTCGCGGCGCGAGCGCCCGAGCAGCCAGCTCAGGCGCGCGTCGCGGCGATCATGGACTCGGCTCGGCTCCAATCGGGTAGCAGCGCCAAAGCCTTCGACGGGACGCAGCTAAGCGCGGAGTTCTTTTCCGGCCTGGTTGCCGCGTCAGCAACGTCGACGCTTCCGGGTCCCGTTGCAGCCCCTACGGTGGCGGCGCCCACATCCCCTCAAATGGTTGTAAGTCCGGTCCGTCCGCTCCCGAGTGCGACGCCCACGGTCACGAAGTTGTGGCGTCCGACCGTAACGGCAACCCGCCGCGGGAAATCGATCGTGATCCGACGGACCGACCACCGTGGCAAAGGGGTTCTGACTTGGTCGTACGAAACTCGGCAGGGGGCGGTCAGTGCATCTGCGATCTCTCCTTCGAACGCGGCAAGGTTCAGGCCGGTTTCGCGTGTTCGTTCCTTGGCAGTGTGGGTTCAGGAGAAGTCGACCGGCGGGTGGCGATCGATGGCGCGGCATGTCAGGGTGTCGATGGCGTGACGCGAAACGGCCACATGATTCGTGACGCATTTCGTTTGTTGGTCGGAGCGGCTCTGCTGGTCAGCGGTGCGCTCCCCAGCGTCGCGACCGCGTCTAGCTATTCGGTTCGGAGCTGCGCGGCGAGCGCAACGGGCAATTCGTTCGCCTGGAGCCGAACGATCCTGCAATCGGGTGCCCTGTTCGACGTAAACGACTGGTGCGGAACTTCGAATGGAAACGCCGATTTTATGGCCGACTACTCCGGCGCTCTTTCCATTCGGACAACGACAACTGCAACGTCTCCATCGCCCACGGTTGCTGCCGGCACTGTCGCAGAACTAACGTTCGCGGCGGCCGTCGGAAGTCACATTACGTCGCTGAGTTACCGTCGCTTTCTCGGCTCAGCGGATCAAGTTTTCCGTGCGTCGCTCTTGGCCGGCACAAGCACCCTCG
>JAVHXX010000544.1 GCA_031119595.1 Patulibacter sp.
GTCCTGTGCAGGAGGACACCCCCATGAGCACTGACCGCTCTGCGAGCGAACTGCGCGGTTCGAACGACCCCGACTACGCGGCCAATCTGCGCCGCGCCACCCTGGCCTCCAGCGTCGGAAGCGCGCTGGAGTACTACGACTTCGCCCTGTACGGCCTGGCCTCCGCGCTCGTGTTCGGGCAGCGGTTCTTCCCGGCCCTCGGCCCGGGCGCCGCGGTCGCCACCGCGTTCGCCACCTACGCGGTCGGCTTCTTCGCCCGGCCGTTCGGCGGCCTGTTCTTCGGAGCGCTCGGCGACAAGATCGGCCGCAAGACCGTCCTGATCGTCACGATCTCCCTCATGGGCGGGGCGAGCACGCTGATCGGCGTGCTGCCGACGGGAGAGCAGATCGGCATCTGGGCGCCGATCCTCCTCGTGATCCTGCGCCTGCTCCAGGGCTTCGGCGCCGGCGCGGAGCAGGCCGGCGCGACCACCCTGATGGCCGAGTACGCGCCGGTGCGCCGCCGCGGCTACTTCGCCTCGCTGCCGTTCGTCGGCATCATGGTCGGGACCATCCTGGCCTCGGTCGTCTTCTTCCTCCTCGGCCTGGTGGACCCGCAGATCGTGCACGACTGGCTGTGGCGCATCCCGTTCCTGGCCTCCGTACTCCTGATCATCGTCGCCATCTTCATCCGCCTCCGCCTGCGCGAGTCGCCGGCCTTCATCACCCTCGAGGCGCAGGAGCAGGTCGCGAAGAACCCGCTCGGCGAGGCGTTCACGCAGTCGTGGCGCACGATCATCCGCGGCATCGGCCTGCGGATGGCCGAGAACGGCGGATCCGCGCTGTACCAGACCCTCGCGGTGACCTTCGTGACCACCGTGGTCGGGGCCGAGCCGTGGATGGGCCCGCTCGCGATCGCCATCGGCGCCGCCCTCGGCATCTTCGTCATCCCGTTCGCGGGCAGCCTCAGCGACCGCTTCGGCCGCATGCGCGTCTACCGCATCGGTGCGATCATCCAGCTCGTCTTAGCGATCCCCGCCTGGTGGCTGATGTCGATGGGCTCGGTCTGGCTGATCATCCCGGTGCTCGCCATCACCTACGGCGTCGGCGTGAACGTGATGCTGGGCGCCCAGTGCGCCACCCTCCCGGAGCTGTTCGGCAACCGCCGCCGCTACATCGGCGTCGCGATCTCGCGCGAGTTCAGTGCAGTGCTCGCCGGCGGCATCGCGCCGTTGATCGGCGCCGTGCTGCTCGGAGCCTTCGGGAACTCGTGGTGGCCGCTCGCCATCTACGTCCTGGTGCTGACCGCGATCACCCTCTGGGCGACCTTCGTCACGCCGGAGACGCGGGCCCGCGACCTCAACCTCCTCACCGACGCCATCGACGACTCGTACGTCGACGTCACGAGCCGGCCCTCGCCGACGGTGTCGCGCCGCGAGCACCAGCGCACGCTCGCCGCGACGCGTACCCGCTGATGCGGCTCGCCCGCGTCCGCACGGACCACGGGGCCGTGCCCGCCGAATGGTCGGACGGGGAGTGGCACGCGATCGACGACCTGTTCGCCGATGCCCCACGCCGAAGCGGAGAGCGTTTCGCCGCCGATGCCCCGCTCGCGGCCCCCGTCGAGCCGCGGATCGTGCTCGGGATGGCCCACAACTCCGGCGCCGCCGACGCGGAGCTCCCGCCGCAGGCGTTCGCCAAGTCGGCCCGCACGGTCGTCGGGCCGGGCGATCCGATCGTGCTCGACCCGGCCGTCGGCGCGGTGGTCGCGGAGGGGGAGCTCGCCGTCGTCGTGCGCCGCCGCGCACGGCACCTGCGGGCGGAGGAGGTGGCGGCGCACGTGCTCGGATTCACGATCGGGAACGACGTCACGGCGGTCGACCAGATCGCGCGCGACTCCCTCCTGACCCAGGCCAAGAACGGTGATGGTTTCACGCCGCTCGGGCCGTGGATCGAGACCGGCCTCGAACCCGCGGGTCTCGGCATCCGCGCCGAGGCCGGCGGGGGAGTCGCCACCGGATCGGTCGACGGACTCGCCCGCGGCGTCGTCGAACTGCTCGTCTATCTGACGGGCGTGCTCGAACTCGGCCCGGGCGACGTGGTGCTGACCGGCTGCCCTGGAACGGCCGTTCCGATCGGGGCCGGGGACACGGCGCGGATCCGCATCGACGGCCTCGGCGAACTGACCAACCCGGTGGTCGCCGCCGGCGGACTCCAGAGAGGATCAGCATGACAGCCAACCCCTTCGATCTCACCGGACGCGTGGCCCTCGTGACCGGTTCGAGCCGCGGCATCGGCCGGGCGCTGGCGGACGGCCTCGCGGCCGCCGGAGCGACCGTCGTGCTCAACGGGCTCGACGCCGCTCGGCTCGCGGCGACCCGGGAGGCGCTCGCGGCCGAGCACGGCGACCGCATCCACGCCCTCGCCTTCGACATCACCGACGAGAGCGCGGTCGTGTCGGCCGTCGACCGCATCGAAGCCGAGGTCGGGCCATTGGAGATCCTGGTCAACAACGCCGGCGTCCAGCATCGCGAACCGCTCCTCGACGTCAGCCGCGAGGACTGGGACCGTGTGCTGCGCACCGACCTCACCAGTGCCTTCCTCGTCGGGCGCACCGTCGCGCGCGGCATGATCGAGCGCGGCCACGGCAAGATCGTCAACATCGCGTCCGTGCAGGCCGACCTCGCCCGCCGGACCATCGGGCCGTACACCGCCGCGAAGGGCGGCCTCCGCAACCTGACCCGCGCGATGACGGCGGAGTGGGCGGCGAGCGGGCTGCAGATCAACGCGATCGCGCCCGGCTACATCCACACCGAGATGACGCAGAACCTGGTCGACGACACGGCGTTCAACGACTGGATCGTCGAGCGCACGCCCGCCGGACGCTGGGGAACGGTCGCCGACCTGGTCGGCCCCGCCGTGTGGCTCTCGTCGCCGGCCTCCGACTACGTGAACGGCCAGGTCGTCTTCGTCGACGGCGGCATGACGGTGGTGGTGTGACGGTGGAAACGACCAGCACGACCCGCACGACCCGCGCCGTCGTCGCCCATGCCGCCGGCGATCTGCGCGTCGAGGACCTCCCGCTCGCCGATGCCGCACCCGACGAGGCCGTCACCGCCATCGCCTACGGGGGCGT
>JAVHXX010000545.1 GCA_031119595.1 Patulibacter sp.
CGCAGGCCCCGAGCCGAAGCGGGCGCGGCGCGTCATCGACCACGCCCCGTCCCGCGCCGCGTCGAGGCGCACCGCGATGACGGGCGGTCAGGCCTGCGGCGCCGGCTGCTCTTCGGTGAGCGTGCCGCGCGCGCCGGGACGGCCCGCGTGCTCGGGCTTGCCGGTGTGGGTGGCGTGCTTGTCGGCGGCGGCCTGCTCGGCGGCGCTCGGCCCCGGCGGCTGCGCGATCGCCTCGAGCACCACGCCCGCCAGGGTGGCGATGAACGGCGCATCGTCGTTCGGCATGTCGGTGCGGGCGAAGGCGAGGCCGAGCTCGCCGGCGGCGCCCTTCGTCTCGATGTCGAGGTCGTAGAGGACCTCGAGGTGGTCGCTCACGAACCCGCACGCACACACGACCACGCCCGAGCGGCCCTCGGCCTTCTTCGCCGGCAGGATCTCGAGGAGGTCCGGGCCGAGCCACGGCGTGGCGGTCTGGCCGGCGCTCTGCCAGCCCGTGGACCAGAGGTCGATGCCGGCCTGTTCGGCGACGGCGGCGGCGGTCTCCTTGAGCGACACCGGATACGGGTCGTTCTCCTGGAGGATCCGCACCGGCAGCGAGTGCGCGGTGAACAGCACCTCGGTGCCCGCACGGTGCTCCGCCGGGATCTGCAGGAGGGCGCGCTGCACCGCAGCGGTGAGCCAGTCGATGTAGCCGCCCGCGAGGTGCCAGTCGGCGACGAGATCGAGGGAGAGCTCCGGCTTCAGCTCGGCCGCCGTGCGGCGGGCGCGGCCGAGGTATTCGGCGACCGACATCGTCGACCAGTGGGGCGCGAGCACGATCCCGATGATCCGGTCGACGCCGGCCTCGATCAGCGCGGCGACGCCGTCCTCGATGAACGGCGCGGAGTGCTTCTGGCCCAGCTCGACCGCGGCGAGGTCGACGCCCTGCGCGCGGACCGCGTCGGCGATCGCGTTCATCTGGTCGGTGGTGATCTCGAGCAGCGGCGAGCGGCCACCGGGCAGCTGCGCGTAGCGCCCGGCGAGCTCGTCGACGACCTCCTGCGACGGCGCGTGGCCGTGGCGGATGTGCGTGTAGTACTCCATGACCTCGGACGGATCGGTGGCCGTTCCGTAGGCCATGACGAGCAGTCCGATGCGGGGTGAAGGCGACATGGGCTCTCAGGCGAGGGTGGTCGTGGCGGAGTGCTCGCGGACGAGGCGGACGATCTCGCCGGGCACCTCCGGGGGCGTCTCGGGGAGGACGCCGTGGCCGAGGTTGAAGACGTAGCCGCGGTCCGGGGCTTCAGCGAGTACGCGCAGCACCTCGGCCTCGATCACCTCGCGGGGCGCCAGCATCACCGCCGGATCGAGGTTGCCCTGGAGCGCCTTGCCGTCGGGGACGAGCTTGCGGGCGTCGCGCAGGTCGATGCGCCAGTCGATGCCGACGCAGTCCGCGCCGGTCTGGGCGAGGAGGTCGAGGAGGTGACCGGTGCCGACGCCGAAGATGGTGCGCGGCACGCCGAGCTCGGCGAGCTCCGTGAAGAGGTCCTGCATGACCGGCAGCACGAAGCGCTCGTACTGGCTGCGGGAGAGCGTGCCGATCCAGGAGTCGAAGACCTGCACGACCTGCGCGCCCGCGTCGACCTGGGTCCGCAGCGACGCGACGGCGATCGCCGAGAGGCGCCGCAGGAGGGCGTCGAAGAGCGCAGGATCGGCGAGCATCATCGCCTTCGTGAGGGACTGCTGCTTGCTCGGCCCGCCCTCGACGAGGTAGCTCGCGAGCGTGAACGGCGCGCCGGCGAAGCCGATCAGCGGGATGCCCTGTGGACCCAGCTCGGCGACGATCGCCTCGATCGTCGCGCGCAGCGCGGGCATGTCGACATCGGGGTCGAAATCACGCAGGCGGGCGAGATCGGCCTTGTCGCGGACGGGCTGCGCGACGACCGGACCGATGCCCGGTTTGATCTCGACGCCGAAGTCGATCGCGTCGAGTGGGGTGACGATGTCGGAGAAGAGGATGGCCGCGTCGACGCCGTGTCGGCGGACCGGCTGGAGCGTGACCTCGGCGGCGAGCTCCGGCTGGCGGCAGAGCTCGAGCAGGCTCCCGGACTGCCGCAGTTCCCGGTACTCGGGAAGCGAACGACCGGCCTGCCGCATGAACCACACCGGGGTCCGCTCGACCGGCTCACCGCGCAGCGCGCGGACGAGCAGAGGTGCAGATGAGGGGTCGCCCATTGGTCCCAGGGTACGCCAACGGTGCCGGCCGCCGCCCGCTTGGCGCGGGGGACCATCGGCCTACGACCGCGCAGGCGCCAGCCGCTAGAGGCCGCGGTCGGAGGAGCGTCGCCGCGCGGCCTCGGCCGCCGCGATCTCCTGCTTCCATTGCCGCACGCTCTTCTGACTGCGTGCGAACGGGGTCTGCCGCGGGGTGTCGCGGATCGGTTCGTCGGTCGACGCCGGCGGGAACGCGAGCACGGGCGTCCCGTGCCGGTGCGCCGCCTCGAGCAGCTCCTCGGTGATCTCGAGGGTGTTGCGGGCGTCGCCGCGCGGCATGCCGAGCTGGACTGCGTCGTGGAGCTGGATCACGCCACCGAGCGCGGCGAGCTCCGCGACGTCGGTCGACTGGTCGGCCCAGGAGTCGCCGCGCCAGTCGAAGGAATCGGCGTCCCACGAGGCGATGCGCAGGCCGTGGCGCTCGGCCAGTGGGAGCGTCGCGCGGCCCGCCCGGCTGAACGGCACCCGCCACCACTGCGGCACCACGCCGCACTTGCCGAGCTCGTCGAGCGCGCGGAGGGTGTCGTCGGCGAGCTGCTGCGGCGTGGAGGCCTCGTGGTCGAGGTGGGCGTCGCCGTGGAGTTCGACGCGATGGCCGGCGTCGAGGATCTCGCGGACGAGGTCGGGGCGCTCACGCACCCGCCAGCCGAGCACGAAGAACGTCGCCGCAGCGTCGTGGCGCGCGAGCAGGTCGAGGACGCGTGGCGTCCATTTTGGATCCGGACCGTCGTCGAAGGTCAGGTAGAGCGGGCGGGGCATGGGGGATTGCCTCTGGCCGAAAATGTGAACGGGAGTCCAGGAGTGTATGCCGGTGCCACCAGCTTCTGGAGGGACCGGCGCGGATAATTCCGCTCTCTGGCC
>JAVHXX010000546.1 GCA_031119595.1 Patulibacter sp.
ATCGGGTTCCCGGTCACCCTGCCGGCCGCCACCACGGCCCCGGCCGCGACGAAGGTCTACAACGCGACCGTCGGCTCCGGCTCCGGCCAGGTGAACCTGGGGATGTCGTTCAGCCTCCAGATCCCGGGGCGCACGCACGTCGGCACGTACACGTCGACCTGGACCTTCACGCTCGCGACCGGGCCGTAGGGCACGGCCGGGCCAGCCTCACGCGGGGTCGGCGATACCCAGCACGAGGCAGCCGGAGGGGTACGGCCGGAACCGGATCGTCGCCGGGAAGTGCGGCGGGACACCGCCGGTGAACGTGGCCGTGACGCGGGTGTAGCGCCGTCGGCCCTGGCAGAGCACGCCTTCGTCGAGGCTGACCGCCACGGGGTAGTCCTGCTCCTGCTCGCCGTCCGCGGAGTTCCACCGGTAGACGGCCGTGCCCGTCGCGACCGCGCCGCCCCACTGCGACCACTGCGCGGACAGCAGCGCGACGCTGTCGTCGTCGCTGCCATCGGCACGACGCCCGCTCGGACCGTTCAGGCTGCCCGGTCGCTGGCGTGGCGTCGGCTCCGACGCGTCGTCGTAGACGGCGACGGAGCTCGGTACGTCGGCGTCGGCGGCGTCCACGTAGCCCGTCGAGTCGATCCACGCCCGGCCGCGCTTGCATTCGACCGATCCTGCCGGTGCGACGAGGCCCGCGGTCCAGCAGTGCCAACCGCGGTGCCCCGGCACGCGGATGGAACGCTTCGACGGCTTGCGTGCGTCGCGGACCCTCGGCGTGCTGCGGCCTGCCCACACCGCGCCGACGATCGCCTCGGACCGGCCACACGACAGGTCCGACGGGCCGATGACGTGCCGGATCGTGCCGACGACGACGCTCGGGCACGGGTCGAGCGGCGGCCGCGACGCGGACGCGGCGCCGGGGACGGCGAGGGACAGGGCGGTCGCGATGAACGCCGCGATCCTGGACGGAGAAGACATCGGCCGAACCTAGGCGCGCCGCGTCACCGCACGAAGCCGCGGGGGACGCCGGGGCTCACCCGGCGCGTCACTCCATCGTCGCGAGATCCGCCAGCGCCTGCGGCGACTCGGGCAGGATCTGGCCGCCGTCGACGGCGACCGACTGCCCGGTGACGTACGCGGCCTCGTCGGTCGCGAAGAAGAGGGCCGTGTTGCCGATGTCGGCCGGGGTGCCGAGCTTGCCCGCGGGGATCACGGCGGCGGTCGCGTCGATGTACTCGTCGCCCATCTCGAGCATGCCCTCGGTGAGGATGTTCCCGGGCAGGACCGCGTTGACGGTGATACCGCGCGGCGCGAGCTCGATCGCGGCGGTGCGCATGTAGCCGAGCTGCGCGGACTTCGTGGCGCCGTAGTGCGACCAGCCCGGGTAGCCGGTGTACGGCCCGGTGATCGACGACGTGAGGATCACGCGCCCGCGGCCGCTCTCGGTGAGCGCCGGGATCGCGGCGGTGACGACGAGCATCGTGCCGCGGACGTTCACGTTGAAGATGTGGTCGATGTCGGCGGCGGTCATCGTCGCCATCGACGCCTGGGGAAAGATGCCCGCGTTCGCGCAGACCACGTCGAGACCGCCGAGCCGTGCGACGGCCTCCTCGACGATCCGCGCGCAGTCGGCGGGCTCGGCGACGTCGCCGGCGACGAACTGCACCGCCCCGCCGACGGGCGCGGCGCCCAGCGGATCGGGGCCGTTCTCCGCGGCGCGCTCCGCGAGGGCGCTGAGTTCCGTGGCGACCGCCGCGCCGTGGGCGGCGTCGCGGCCGGTGATCACGACCGCGCATCCGGCCTCCGCGAACGCCGTCGCGATGCCCTTGCCGATGCCGCGCGTGCCGCCGGTGACGAGGACGCGCCGGCCCGTGAGTGGGGTGAACATGGGAGGACTCCGTGGGGAAGCGGAACGGGGGAGCCCGAATGTAGGTGCGCGACGGGCGCGATCGCCTCCGGTCGCGTCGAAGATTCCGGCGCGCGGGTTGGCCGCGTGGACAAGTTCCTGCTCCGAGGGTCGCGCTGGCCCTGGCGCGTCGAAAATGCC
The DNA here is from genome assembly GCA_031119595.1 of Patulibacter sp. GTDB lineage: Bacteria > Actinomycetota > Thermoleophilia > Solirubrobacterales > Solirubrobacteraceae > JAGIBJ01. The sequence continues at coordinate 2,039 of JAVHXX010000546.1, forward strand.
GTGACCGGTTTTGGCCCTGTGGACAACAGGGAGACCGGGCACGCTCCTTACGCTGGCCAAGCCCGCTCAGGCAACCACGCAAGGACACCCCGTCATGCATCCCTTCTCCCCGCACGCCCCCTCCACCGCCGCCCGGCACAACACCACGCCGGCCCCCGCTCCTGCCCGTCCGCGCGGCCGCGCCTACTCGCCGTCGGGCCCCGCGACCCTCAAGGGCCGCATGCTCATCCCGGCCGACCCGCTCGACGTGCTCGCCGCGGAGATCCGGGCGAAGGTGCCGCTCAGCGGCGACCCGGCGAGCGCGCACGTCGCCGCCGAGGAGCTCAAGCTGCGGCGTCCGCGTCGCCCGGCCGCTCGCCGCGCCGGCTTCCGCACGCCTCCAGCCTCGCGATGAGCGAGATCACGCGCGGGCGCTACGCGGCGCTGTACGGCCCCACGGCCGGGGATCGTGTGCGCCTTGCGGACACCTCCCTCCTGATCGAGATCGAGGAGGACCGCTGCTTCGGCGGCGAGGAGGCCGTCTTCGGTGGCGGCAAGGTGATCCGCGAGTCGATGGGCCAGTCGACGGCGACCCGCGCGGAGGGCACCCCGGACCTCATCATCACCGGGGCGATCGTGCTCGACCACTGGGGCGTGATCAAGGCCGACGTCGGCATCCGCGACGGCCGGATCGTCGCGCTCGGCAAGGCCGGCAACCCGGACACGATGGACGGCGTCCACCCGGACCTCGTGATCGGCCCGTCGACGGAGATCATGGCCGGCAACGGCAAGATCCTCACCGCCGGCGCGATCGACTGCCACGTGCACCTCATCTGCCCGCAGGTGATCGAGGAGGCGCTGTCGGCCGGGATCACCACGATCATCGGCGGCGGCACCGGCCCCGCCGAGGGCACGAAGGCGACCACGGTCACGCCGGGCGCCTGGAACCTGGAGATGATGTTCGGGGCGCTCGAGGCCTACCCGATCAACGTGGTCCTGCTGGGCAAGGGCAACACCGCCCGGCCGGAGGCGATGTGGGAGCAGCTGCGCGGCGGCGCCTGCGGGTTCAAGCTCCACGAGGAC
>JAVHXX010000547.1 GCA_031119595.1 Patulibacter sp.
GTCCCCGGGGGAGGGGGTACCCCCCACCTGCGGTTACGTTCGGTGACGCATCGATGATCTTGTCTGAAGGGTGCGGAACGGCGGGACGAAGGCGCTTCGGCCTCGATGCGTTACTCGCTGTAGCGCCTTGCTGTCCTGTCCTCCTCGCGTGACACTTCCTGCACACGCCACGCAAGTTCTTCTCGCTGTGATCGTCAGGCCCACCATCACCATGGTCGACCTCGGTGCTCGGCGCGCCATAACAATCCGTGCGCAGCTTGCACGTCGGATCCCTGCGCAGGATGCGTGCACGCGTACCCCCCACGCCGTACCACCCCCGGGGCATAGGGGAGGTACGCCACGCTGTGGGGGAGGCTTTACGTTGACGGGGCATATATCCAGCGTATGCCCTACGTGCGGGGGTTGGGGCAGTACGCCGTGCCCTCCACCGTGTGTACGCGATCCACGATCAGATCCTCGCCACCATCGATCCTCGGAACCTCTACGGTCCCGAGGTGCTGAGCCGCCTTACAGCGCTCGCAGGGCCCGGCGCTCACGGTGGCGTACGTCTTACTCCTGCGGACATCCGATTCGGTGACCTGGCACACCCGCCACCCCGTGTTGCGGTGGACGGGGATGTGCGACACGGGTGACCCCTCCTCGCTACCCACCGTCCGGGTGCAGGTCTCCTCCCCGCAGTTCAGGCACCGATCCGCGAGCTTGAGCTCTTCGGCGATGACCGGAGCCGCATCCGGGTGGCCGGGAACGGCGAACTGCTGCGTGTCGTCCACCGGGGGATGCTTGGCGGCCTGGCGGTCCTGCTCGCGCTCGGCGGCCTCGGAGACGTTGCGCGCGAAGCTCTCCGTCTCCGTCTGCGGCTCGCGGAGGCCCCGCACAAACGCTTCCACGTCGTTCGCGCGCTCCACGGCATTCGCCGCGGCGATCTGCGCGTCCGCCTGCTCCCGGATCGCGTCGGCCACGCGAGCGTTCTGATTCGCGGTTTCTTCGGTGGCCGCTGACGACCGAGCCAGCTCCACCTCCCGAATCTCCGTGATTCGGACGCTGAGCTTGAGTTCGTCGCGACGGAAGTCGAGAGCCTCCTGCTGCTGGCGGGACTCCCGGAGCTCCCGGGCGACGGCCGTCCAGCCCTGCGCGGTGCGCAGCGACAGATCGGCGTGACCGTAGCCGTTGGCGGCGTCCGGCCTCTGAGCGCCGCGGAGGAAGGCCACCGCGCTGCGGAGGGCCTCGCCGGCGGTCGGCAGGCCGTCGCCTTGGCCGATGATGGCCGCGTTCAGGGCGTCCACCTCGGGCGCCAGCGGCAGCGAGTGCCCGTTGCGCTGCGCGATCTCGACGTAGAGCCGGTGGACGCGGTCCGCGGCCGTCTCTCTGATCTCTCCCATGTTGATCTTCTCCTCTACAGGATCGGCTTGTGGGGCCCGACCGGCGGCGTGCCAGGCTTGTTATGCATGTCGCCGCTGTCGGCGTTCCTGGTCATGTCGCGGCCACCCACCTGTCGGTGGTTGCCGTCGGCGCACCGCTCCCAGACGCGGCCATCCGGGCTCTTGTACTGGTCACCCATTGACGATCATCTCTCCTAGCGCGGTTGTGGTCAGCTTGGTCGGGAACGTCCCGGAGCCCTCCATCCAGACGTACGCGATGTCCGATTCCCACCCGCGGGGCTCGCCGAGGTGACCGGGCTTGCGCTTCCAGGTGGCGACGGCGCGGGCCGAGCCGCGGGCCAGGCGCACCGCGCAGCCCTCCGCGCCGTCTGCGGCGCGCCAGTAGAGCGCCTCGACGGCCCAGCCCTTCGCGGCGGCCGTCCGGCCGAGGCCGGCGGCCTGCCCGCGGTGCGACGCGAACTCCCCCTCGCTGCGCGGTGGCCGAGCGGTGACCTGCGGCACCGGCGTGAGACGTACGACGTCCTGCGCGCGGCCGGAGAGGATGCTCTGCCACTCGACGGCCGCCGGGAAGCACACCCGCGCGGCGGTGGGGTCGGCCAGCTGGAGCCGTCGCGGCGGACGGTCCGGAGGTGGCGGGGAACGGTACTTGCCGGTCTTCTGCGCCTTGCACTTCTCGGTGGCCGGAAGCAGGATGCCGTGGGCGTAGCCGCAGTTCGCGCACTTGGGACCGCCGCCGAACGGCTCCGGCGGGACCGGCGGGACGTACCCGGGCGTAGCGTAGTCGGTCCGCGCGCTGTACGCGCCGCCCTCGTACGTGGGGGAGGCCGGACAAAGCTTGCACGACGGGGCCCAGCCGACGCCCGCGCACGACCGGCCAGTCGTTTGGCCCGGCGCCGGCTCGCCGCACCCGGTGACGTGATCGTCGGCCTCGGGGCGGCTCGTGCGGGGCTGCGGGCGGCTCACGCGATCACCGTCCAGACGACGGCCAAGGCGACGTAGGCCGCCCCGGTCAGTCGTACCGCCCAGCCGAAGATCACTGTCCGGCCTCCGGCGCGTCCGTGAGCAAGGGCGCGACACCGAGCTCTTTGGCCACGGTCAAGACGGTGGCCTCGACGGCGGAGGTTCCGTCACGGAAGGCGCCACCCACCCGGCTCGCCGCGGCGAACACCTCCCGGAGGGCGCGGGCGTAGGCGCGCTGCTCCCGGGTAGGCCGTTTCGGGCCGGAGCCGGCGAACAGGCCCATGCGCTCCGGGTCGCCGGAGAGGCGGTCGCTGAGCTCCCACCCGGCCTCGCGCGACTGCTCCGCGAGGAAGTCGCGGTCCTCCTCGCTCACGGTGTCCTGCGGCTGGACGGTGGCCGCGGCAGCGTCGATGCCGGCCAGGATCACGTTCGTGAGGCGGTCGCCTCGGCCGCTGACGCGGGGGAGGGCGAACATCGCGGAGGAGTCGGCCTCGGCGCGGCGAATGTCGCTGCGGGCGTCCTCGGACAGCGTGCGGACGGCGGCCTTGAGGGCGTCCAGGTCAACGAGGGTCATCACCGGCTCCACTCGCGCCGCTCGCCGGTGCGGGCGGCGTAGAAGTTGGCCGCGGAGACGAACGCCGCGGCGGCGGTGAGCACGATCCCGACCACGGTACCGACGGGGCCGGACGCGGTCGTGATGATGCCGATGGCCAGCAGGGACAGGAACGCGAAGAGCACGCCCGCGACGATGCGCTGGACGG
>JAVHXX010000548.1 GCA_031119595.1 Patulibacter sp.
CGGCAGGGGCGCGGTCGTGGCACCGGAGAAGATGAACTGCACCCAGGTGTCGAGCAGGCCGAGACGGGTGCGCAGCTGCGGGCCCGTGACCGAGGTACGACCCTTCGACCCGACGACGTCCGCGCGGACGATCCGGGGCGACACGCCGCGCTTGATGATGTCGATCGACCTCAGGGTGCCCTTCACCCAGCCGCCGAGCTTCTTCTGCAACGAGGCACGGGTGTACCGGACCTGCCAGGTGTGCTTGGGCGAGACCTTGTCCCACGGGTCCTGGACGCTGCGCAGGTAGGGCACCGGCGTGGACCCGATGAAGGAGTTCTCGACGTTCTCGGTCTGGCCGCCGCTCGTGGAGAAGAAGAAGGCCGTGATCGGCTTGCCCTTGTAGGTGACGAACTGGCCGGCCGTCGCGGCGACGGCCGCGTTCGACGGCGCCGTCTCGCCGCTCACGCCCAGGTACATCTGGCTGCGGGTGTCGGGGTACTCGTCGAAGTCGCCCGACTTCGCGGTGGTGACGGCATACGAGCGGGCGGCGATGGCCTGCGCCTGCAGCGCCGCGGCCGGCCAGCTCGACGGGCTCTCCCCGGCGACGACGCCGCGGATGTAGTCCTCGAGGAGGAGCTGGTTGATGACCATCGACCCGCGCAGCTCGATCGCGCCGCGGTAGGCCCCGCCGGTCACGCCGTTCAGCGCGCCACCCGCGACGGTGATCGCGCCGCCGGCAGGGGCGGCCACGCGGATGGCATCGGGAGCGGACGCGATCGCCTTGCCCTTCGACGTCGACAGGACGTCCTTACCGCCCTGCTGCGAGAGCACGTACGTCGCGGCAGGAGAGAGGCGGCGCGTGCTGCCGACCAGCGTCGCGGCGCCGGAGATCCGGACCTTCGAGGCGGTCTTCAGGAGCACGCGGATCTCGCGGTTCGTGTCGCCGCTGCCGATCACGGTGCCCTGGTAGTAGGTCGACAGGATCTGCGCGGCGCTACGGCCGGCCTTCGCCTGGCCGTAGGCGCCGTACTGGCTCATGCCGACGCCGTGACCGAAGCCCGCGCCCTTCGCCACGACGACGGTCGAGGCGGCGGCCGGCGCCGCAGCGACGAGCGACGCGGCGACCGCGGCGGTGCCGAGCCGGCAGGCGGTGCGTGTGGAGCAGGCGGACATGAGCGGAGCGATGGGGATGGTCAGGTGTTCGGCACGGCCGGTGCGTGCCCTGGACGCTGCAACCCCCGACCCGGAGATCGGTTGCGGCCGACGCCGCCTGAAGGTCGACCCTGACGCGCAGGCGCCAGCCGGATGTTCCGCAGCCGTGAAGGCGGGACGGCCCATCCGCGCGTCGACAGAGAGCGTGCCGGATCGGGCGGCGGGATGCGCTGCCGCCGGGCGCGGGCGGGCAGGCGCAGTGGCGTCGTGCCGGTGGCCGGTCGTGACGGTCCGTCGGGTGAGCGGCGTGGCGGGGCCGGATAGCGTGGATGCGAGAGCGCCCGCGGGCGCCGCGGCCACCCGGCCGCGCCCCGCACCGCCGCAGGTTCCGAGCCGGAGACTTCCCATGACCACGACCACCGCCAGCCTGTCGTCCCGCGAGCAAGAGGTGCTCGCCGGCGTGAAGACCGACCTCCTGATCGGCGGCGAGTGGCGGGCAGCGTCCGGCGGCGGCACGCTCCCCGTCGAGGACCCGGCGACCGGAATCGAGATCGCGCGCGTCGCCGATGCCACCTCCGACGACGCGCTCGCGGCACTCGACGCCGCCGTGCGCGGCCAGGCCGCCCTCGCCGAGCTCTCGCCGCGGCAGCGCAGCGAGATCCTGCAGAAGACCTCCGAGCTCATCACCGCGCACACGGACGAGCTCGCGATGCTCATGACCCTGGAGCTCGGCAAGCCGCTCGCCGAATCGAAGGGGGAGGTCGCCTACGGCGCGAGCTTCTTCTGGTGGTTCGCCGGAGAGGCCGTGCGGTTCAAGGGCGAGTCGCGGCAGAGCGCCGATGGGTCCGGCCGCACGCTCGTGTCACGCCAGCCCGTCGGCCCGTCGCTCTTCATCACGCCGTGGAACTTCCCCCTCGCGATGGGGGCGCGCAAGCTCGCACCGGCGATCGCGGCCGGCTGCCCGAGCATCGTGAAGCCGGCCAAGCTCACCCCGCTCACCATGCTCAAGCTCGGTGAGCTGCTGCTCGAGGCCGGTCTCCCGCCGGAGGCGATCAGCATCCTCACCGCGACGTCCGCGAGCGCCATCAGCAGCCCGCTCCTCGCCGACCGCCGCCTGCGCAAGCTCAGCTTCACCGGCTCGACCGAGGTCGGCCAGAAGCTCGTCGCGGCCGCCGCCGACACCCTCCTGCGCGTGTCGATGGAGCTCGGCGGCAACGCGCCGCTGCTCGTCTTCGACGACGCCGACCTCGACGTCGCGGTCGAAGGTGCGTTCCAGGCCAAGATGCGCAACGGCGGCGAGGCCTGCACCTCCGCGAACCGCATCCTCGTGCAGTCGGGCATCGCGCCGGCCTTCATCGAGAAGTTCACGGCGCGCATGGCCGCGATCAAGGTCGGTCGCGGCACCGAGGAGGGCGTCGGGCTCGGCTCGATGGTCGACCAGGACCAGGTCGACAAGATCGGTGAGCTCGTCGACGACGCCGTCGCCAAGGGCGCGAAGGTCGCCACGGGTGGCGAACGGGTCGGCGAGACCGGCTACTTCTACGCCCCGACCGTCCTCACGGACGTCCCGGACGACGCCCGTCTGCTCAAGGAGGAGATCTTCGGGCCGGTCGCGCCGATCCGGATCTTCGAGACCGAGGAGCAGGCCGTCGCCGAGGCCAACGACACCGAGTACGGCCTCATCTCGTACCTCTTCACCACGGATCTCGCGCGCGGGCACCGGGTCGCCGCGAATCTCGACTCCGGGATGGTCGGCCTCAACCGCGGCGTGATCTCCAGCTCGGACGCGCCGTTCGGCGGCGTGAAGCACTCCGGCTACGGCCGTGAGGGCGGCGCCGAGGGCATCGAGGAGTACCTCGAGACGAAGTACCTGTCGATGCCGTTCTGAGACGCGGCGCGGCGCGGCCCATGCGGGCGGCGTGGCGCGCCGGCTGGCGCCCGGGCCGGGAGCGCTAGGCGCGGGCG
>JAVHXX010000549.1 GCA_031119595.1 Patulibacter sp.
GTCGACGACCTCCGCGACCACTGGGCCGAGGACAAGCGCTGGGAACCGTCGATGGACCCGGCCGAGCGCGACGAGCGCTACCGGTACTGGAAGAAGGCCGTCGAGCGCACCTTCGACTGGCTCGACTGAGCCGCGGGTGCGCCTCGCGTTACCGGCGCAGCGTCACGCTCTTGACGACGGTGGTGCTGCGACCGGCGACGTCGGTGGCGGTGATCTTCACCTGGACGGCGACGCGGGAGGCGCTGTCGAGGGCGTCCTTGCCGTCGGCGTCGAACTTGATCCGCAGGCTGCCGGCGCCGGCCTTGCCGGAGGTGGTGCTGGTGCGGGCGATGGTCTTGGCGGGCACGCCGGCGAAGGCCTCGTCGCCGTAGCGGGCGCCGGTGCCGGGAAGGATGATCCAGACCTTCAGCTTCGCGATGCGGTCGAGCGTGTACTTCACGTGCAGGCCGCTCTTGCGGGCCGAGGCGAGGCCGGTGCCGACCGCGGTGATCTTGAGCTCCGGGCCGGGGATGATGGTCGACGGGACGCGCTCGCTGATCGGCGTGAACGCCCCGCGGTTCGCCGCGGTGACGCCGGGGCTGTCGTCGAAGACGGGTTTGGTGACGGCGACGGTCGCGGTCGACGTGTCGGCGCCGGCGTGCGAACCCGAGCCGACGGACGTGTCGACCGGATCCGGGGTCACACCGAACTTGCAGGCCGGGGTGTCGCCCGTGAGCGCGTCGACGACGGCGTTGCCCGAGTGGACCGGCGCGGTCCAGCTGCCCTCGGTGACGGTGGCGCACTCCGGCGCCCAGGTGACCGAGCCCGAGCGGATGGTCTGGGCGGTGTACGGGGTGGCGGAGTCGCGGTCGACGGCGTAGACCGAGTCGACGCCCGACCCGGAGCCGACGAGCGTGTAGACGAGCCAGTGGCTGTCGGCGGTGTAGGCGAAGCCCTGCGGCACGCCGGTGCCGTGGTAGTCCTGCTCGCCGGACCAGTCGTCGCCGGTGGCGGTCGCAGTGAAGGTGCGGGTGACGACGGTCGAGGGATGGCCGGGGCCGACGGTCGCGTAGGCGAGCCCGGAACTGTCCGGGGCCCACGAGGGGTCGACGAGGCTCACGGGCGCGCTCGACTGGCCGCTCCAGGAAGCGACGTCGGAGATGCGCGAGCGGGAGGTGCCGTCGGCGCGCATGACCCAGAGGTCCTGGCCGATGCCTTTCGGGTCGGCAGTGCCGCCGCCGGGCTTGCCGGTCTGCTGGCGGTAGGCGACGCGGGTGCCGTCCGGGGAGAACACCGCGCTGACGACCTGCTCGCTCGCGGCGTGCGGGGCGAGGACGGCGTTCACGGCCGCGACGGCGGCGGCGCCGGTCGGGACGGGGTCGGCGGAGGCGGTCTGCGGGAGCGCGACCGCGGTGAAGGCGGTGGTGAGGAGGAGCGCGGCGATGGCGCGGAAACGGGACACACGGAACATGAGGGGGACTTGGACGATCGTTGGTTTTCCCTGCTTCGTCAAGCACTGGAAACGAGTCCAACGAAGTCCCTACCGAACGTGGCCGGTGGCGATTTCCTCGGTGCGGCGGCCACTTTCCGCCGGGTTGTGGTCCAACGGGCCGTCGGGCAGCGTGGCGCACCGTCGGGTCGTACGCGTGGCCAGCGGTGTTGGTGGATTTGATGCACGCCCTCCACGCGGGCGGCGACAATGCTTCGATGATGCGCTGCGGCACGCGCGACGAGCGTGCATCCGCGGCCCGTCCATGACCCAGCCGATGGCCAGCTCAACCACACCCGCCAGCGCTCGCCGTGCGCGCGTCGCGAGGCGCAACGCCGGCACGCCGCGGTGGGATGGGCAGGCCGCCTTCGACGGTCGCCCGATCGGTGCGCAGCCGAGTCGCGGCCGCCGGCTGCTCACGCGCACCGGGCCGCTCGCGCTGCTGTTGATCTGCCTGCCGTTCCTCGTGTCCCTGATCAAGGGGCCGGGCTTCATGACGCCCGCGCAGGTATCGGCGAAGGCGCACGACGAGGTGCTGCGGCAGGTGATCGCGCGCACCGGCGACTACTCGACGACGATCGGTCGGCTGGACTGCGTGCAGATCGAACCGGGCAAGGGCAACTGCCTCGCCGACTACCGCACGCAGTCCCACCAGACCGACGGCCTCATGGTCGCTGCCGCCTACGACCTCCAGCGCGGCAGCAACGACCTGAACCTCGTGATCAAGCTCCCGTAGGGAGCCGGGCCTGAACCGCGCGCAGGCGGCTCGGGCGTCGCTGTCCCGCGGCGGGCGGGAACGCGGTCAGCTGATGACCGGGCCGGTCGGGGTCGGCTCGGGCGTCGGCGCCGGGGTCGGTGTCGGGCTCGGGCTCGGCGTCGGCGTGGCCGCCGGGGTCGTCGGCGGGGCGGGTGTCGGGCTCGGCGTGGGCGTGGGCGTGGGGGTCGGCGTCGGGGTGGGGCAGCCGTGGCCCGAGCCGTGGTGGCCGCCGCCGTAGCCGAAGCGGTGGCCGCGGCTCTTGTGGTGCGAGTCGCTGCTCGCGTGTGAGGAGCCGGTCACCGAGAGCGACGTCGTCTGTGCGCTCGTCGTGGACGTCGGGGTGGGGGTGGGGGTCGGCGTGGTCACGCAGGGCGTGGTCGGCGGTGCGGTGTGGCCGCCGTTGTGGCCGCCACCTCCACAGGCGACGGCCGTCGGAACGGCGACGGCGGTGAACGCGAGGCTGAGCAGAGCGGTTTCGCGGATCGATGGCATGGGTTCTCCTCCCGAAGATGCGACCGGGTGGGTGGTCGCCGGACCGGCATCGGCCCGGTTGGAATTCGGTGTGAACCCACCCTTAGGCCAGTGGACCTTCGGCTTGAGGTGGCCTGGACGCCTGACCGATCCGGTCCCGCGCCGTCCACTCACGCCGCTTTCGGGGGCGACCCTGCGTCCGCGTTGCTCTTAGGTTCTGACCGCTGGAGCCGATGAGGGGACCAATCGTGGCGAGCAGCTCGCCCGATGCCTTTCCCCCCAAGGACCCATGTCGATCAAGACTCTCGTCGCGGGCGCGATGGCGCTCGCGTCCACTGCAGCAGCCGCCTCCTCCGCCCAGGCCGCAGGCCGTGCGCGAGGCAAAGCCCGCACCCGCTC
>JAVHXX010000035.1 GCA_031119595.1 Patulibacter sp.
GCGGTGACATCACCACCTGGCACCTCGGCGACGAGCCGGCCGACGTGCTCGCCCAGGGCTTCGAGCGGATCCACAAGCACGGCCGCAAGATGCTCGCCGCCACCCATTCCAAGCACGCCGCCGACGACCTCCACACGGAGGAGTTCCACGACCTCCGCAAGCGCGCGAAGGACCTCTGGCACGCCGCCGAGCTGCTCGAGGTCGCCGCACCCAAGCGCATGCGCGCGCTCGCCACGCACGCCCACGAACTCGCCGACCACGTCGGCGACGATCACGATCTCGCGGTGCTCGCCGGTCACGTCGACCAGCACGCGGACGCCTTCTCCGATCCTGCCGACGCCGAGGTCCTGAAGGCCGTGATCGAGCAACGGCGCCGCAAGCTGCAGCGCAAGGCCCTCAAGGTCGCCGCGACGATCTACGACACCAAGCCGACCGTCCTCGCCGAACGCATCCGCGAGCTGGGCGACCGCTGATCGCACCGCGCGGGGGCCTGCCCGGCAGGCCACCGGGGAGCCGGTGCAACGCCGCGCACGCCCGGCGTGGGGGAGAGGCTGCGAGAAGTCACACGCTGCTAACATGCCTGGTCCGCCGCGGGGTGGAGCAGTCAGGTAGCTCGTTGGGCTCATAACCCAAAGGTCGCAGGTTCGAATCCTGCCCCCGCTATGTCCCTCCGGGGACTCCGAGGCCCTCAGCGATGAGGGCCTCTCGTGTTTCCAGGGCGTGTGCGAGCCCGTTCCGCGATGGCTGCGGAGATCGGAAGACGCGTGATTCTGCGCCGGGCGTGAGATACGTTCTCTGCGCCTGATGCCGCTGACTTCGCCGACCTCGTCCACCCGCGCGAACCGCCGCGTCGCGCGCACCATCACGCTCGCCGCGTGCCTGGCGCTCGCGGTGCCCGCCGCCTCCGCCTCCGCCTCGCCGTGGGGCGCACCGCAGGTGCTGCTGCCGGCGTCGGCGGGATACGTGACGGAGCCTGCCGTGAGCCAGAACGCCGACGGGCTTGCGGTCGCCGTCTTCGCGAAGTCCGTGGGAGGCCACTCGCGGGTGTATGCCGCCGTCCGGCCCGCCGGCGGAGCGTTTCCGGCGGCCGCACCGATCTCCGCCGCCACGGAGGACGCCGCCCAACCGACGGCCGCGGTCGACGCCGACGGCGGCGTCACGGTGGCGTGGCGGGCCGGCACCACGATCAAGTCGTCCTACCGGCCGGCGGGCGGCGCGTTCCCGGCCACGCCGCAGACGGTCGCGAGCACGGGCGTCGAGCCCAGCACCGCGGTCGACATCACGACCGCCGCCGGCGGCTTCGCGGCGATCGCCTGGACCGGCCTCGTGTCAACGGCAGAACGGACGGCGTACGCCATCCGCGCCGGCGGTGCGACCACCTTCGGTACCGCGACGTTCGTGCCCCAGCAGGTCGCCAGCGGCACCGCGAAATCGATCTTCGGGAGCCCACGGATTGCCGCCGACGACGCAGGTGACCTGACGTTGCTCTGGCAGGAACAGGTCGATCGTGGCGACGGCAACGCCCACTACGTCGCCGAGGCGAGCACGAAGGCGCGGTCGGCGACGGCATTCAGCGCCCCGGTCGAGCTGTCGCTGGACTTCGCGGCCGGTTCCGGCGATCCCGCCCCGGGGAGCGTCTCCTCGTCGTTCATCGACGTGCTCACGGCTCCGACCGGCCGAACGGTGGCGGTCTGGGACTACCAGAACTCCGGCACCGGCTCGACCGTGACCGTGATCCAGTACGCCGAGCGCGTCCCCGGCGCCTCGTTCGCTGCCGGCACGTGGAACACGCGGCAGACGCTGCCCGGCTCGACCGGTGGCGACTTTCCGGCGGCCGCGATCGACGGCAAGGGCGGCATCGCGATCGCGTATCTGAGCAGTGCCGGCGTGTCCGCCAGCGTGCGCACGACGGCGGCCGGCGGCTTCCAGACGCCCAAGTTGTTGTCGGGCTCGAGCGTGTACCAAGGGGCGCCGCCAGGCATCGCCATGACGCCGGCCGGCGACGCCGTGGTGGCGTGGTCGGCCGGCGCGTCGCCCGACGCCGAGGTCGACGCGGCCCGGCTCGTCGCCGGACAGGACCGCTTCGGCGATTCGGTCGTCGTCGCGAGCCGCGCGGGGGCGAGCGGCGCCAGCGTCAGCTATTCAGCGCCGTCGATCGCCCTCGACGCGGAGGGCAACGGCGCCCTGGTCTCCGACCTGAACGACACCGTTGCGCCGTCGGGCACGTACACCCCGTACGCCTTCGGCTTCGACCCGATCCCGCCGACCCTCGGTGCGATCGTGGTGCCCGCGGCCGGCACCGTCGGCACGAGCCTCGCCCTGGCCGCCACCGCCACCGACCGCTCGGGCGTACCGACGGTGACCTGGGACTTCGGCGACGGCGGGTCGGCAACCGGTGCCGAAGTCGCTCACACCTACGCGTCGCCCGGCGCATACACGGTGACCGTGCGCGCGACCGACGCTGCCGGCAACGTCAGCTCGGCGACGAAGACGACGCTGATCACCGCCGCCGCCACCGTGCCAGCGCCCGCGCCGACACCGGCACCACCGGTCGCCACCCCGTCGCCCAAGCTGCCGCTGGTGCCCGCCAGCCCCAAGCTGAAGACGAGCAAGGCCAAGGGCGGCGCCACCCGGATCACCTTGCTCAGCCTCTCGCCGTTGCTCGCCGGAGACGTCGTCACGGTGGCCTGCTCCGGCAAGGGCTGCACGAAGAAGGCCTCGAGCAAGACGACCTTCAAGCCCAAGACGCCCAAGAAGTCGAAGCGGCTGCCCACGTCGCTCACGATCTCGGGCGTCGCGAACCTCACCCTGAAGCCGGGTGCGACGCTCACCGTGACGATCGCCCGGACCGGCTACACGCCGAGCGTCACGACCTTCACGATCGTCAAGGGCAAGACACCGAAGAAGGGCTGAGCACGCCCCGTCACGCGGCTCAGGCCTCGAGCAGCTCGAGATCCGCCAGCAGCGCCGGGTGCGTCGGCTCCCAGCCGAGCGTCGCTCGGGTGTAGGCGCTCGACGACGGCTGGTCCATCGCGAAGATCGCCCCGATCGGGCCGTACTGCTCGACCGGGACCGGGCCGACGGGCACGCCGAGGCGGCGGCCGATGACGGCGGCGATGTCCTTCACCGCGTCACCCTCGTCGGCGACGGCATGCCACGTGGTGCCGGCCGGTGCGGACTCGAGGGCGAGGCGGAACAGCAGGGCCGCGTCGAGCGCATGGACGGCAGGCCAGCGCTGGGTGCCGTCGCCCGGGTAGCCGGAGTGGCCGGCGTCTCGGGCGATGGTCGTGAGCAGGCCGGCGAACCCGCCGTGGCCCTCGTTGTGGACGGTGCGGGGCAGACGGATCGAGGAGCTGCGCACGCCCTTCGACGCGAGCTCGAGGATCGCGTTCACGGTGCGGCCGCGGCCCGCGACCGGGCCCTCGAGCGGCAGCGGATCGGTCTCGACCGAGGCGCGGCCCGGGATCCACGGCGTCCCCGACACCGTGACGAGCGGGCGGTCGCTTCCCGTGAGCGCCTCGCCCATCGCGGCGAGCGCCGCCGTCTCCTCCGCGATCCCCGCGGCGAGCGCCTCCGGGCTGCTGAAGTCGTTGCTGAAGGCGAGGTGGATGACGCCGTCCGTGGCCGCGGCGCCTTCGCGGATCGCGTCGAGGTCGGACAGGGCGCCGCGCAACGGGGTGCCTCCGGCCGCGGTGACCGCGGCGGCCGAAGCCTCGGACCGCGCGAGGACGGTGACGTCGTGGTCGTGCGTGAGCAGCTCGGCGACGACCGCCGAACCGACCAGGCCCGTGCCACCGGTGATGAAGACATGCATGGCGTTGCTCCTGACCTTCGCTCGTGGCGAAGTGATGGGACTCTTGTCCCGTCACCGTAGCAGCGTGATGAGACCTTAGTCCCATCACGTACACTGCCGGACATGGCCCGTTGGGAACCCGGAGCGCGCGAACGTCTCGTCGGCGCGGCCGTCGACCTCTTCATCGAGCAGGGCTACGACGCGACGACCGTGGCGCAGATCGCCGAGCGCGCCGGCGTCACCAAGAGCACGTTCTTCCGGCACTTCCCCGACAAGCGCGAGCTCCTGGTCGCCGGTCAGGAGGCGCTCAGCACCCTCTTGGCCGCAGGCATCGCCGAGGCCCCGGAAGAGGCGACGCCGCTCGAAGCGGTCGCCGCCGGACTCGAGCGGGTTTCGGGCGCGATGACGTCGTTCAACCGAGATCTCGGACCACGCATCAAGGCCGCGGTCGCCGCGAGCGCCGAACTCCAGGAGCGCGACGCCCTCAAGCGGGTCGGGATGGCGGTCGCGATGAGCGATGCGCTCGTTGCCCGCGGCGTGCCAGATCCCACCGCGCATCTCGCCGCCGAGCTCGGCGTCCTGGCCTTCAAGCGCGGCTACGCCGAGTGGTCCGAGACCGACCGGCACGTCGACGCGACCCTCGCCACGTACACGGGCCGGGCGCTCGAGGAGCTGCGCGCGGCCAGCGCCGGCCTGGGGTGAGCCGTGGCGCGTTCACCTCAGGACCGAATCTGACCGGATTTCGCCGGATGCTGGTCCCCTCAACCGATCCAGAGGGCAGGACCATGAACTTCATCTCGACCCGCATCGTCACCACCGACGTCCCGGGGCTCACCGCGTTCTACGAGCGCGTGACCGGCACGGACGCGGTCTGGAGCGCGGACGTCTTCGCGGAGATCGTGACGCCGTCGGGCACGCTCGCGATCGCCGACATCAAGACGATGGCGCTGTTCGCCGGAGCAGCGGTGGCCGCCGAGAACCGATCGCTCTTCCTCGAGTTCATCGTCGACGACGTCGATGCCGAGTACACCCGGCTCGGGGACGTCGCCGGCGATCTGGTGCAGGAGCCGACGACCATGCCGTGGGGTAACCGGTCGCTCGTGTTCCGCGACCCCGACGGCAACCTCGTGAACCTGTTCGCGCCCGTGACCGAGGACGCGATCGCGCGCTTCCGAGGCGTCACGCGCTCGGCCGTCGCCTGAGGGTCAGACCGGCGGGCGGTCGACGGCCGTCGCCCGTTCCGGCGGAGCCGCCGCTGCCGGGGCACCGGGTGTGATCACCGTCAAGGCGCCGGGGAGCACCCGCACGCGGACCGGCTGTCCCGCGGGCAGCGGGTCGGCGAAGGGGAGCGTCTCGCCGTCGGCGCCCACCGGCATCGCCCGGTCGACCGTGAAGGTGAGGTCGGTGTCGGTGTGGAGATCGACCTGCGGGAAGGTCACATGGGAGCCGTCGGAGACCTTCGCGAGGCCGCGCAGGAAGGTGATCTTCGAGGCGTCGCTCATCGTGACGATATCGAGCCGTCCGTCGTCGATGCGGGCCGGTGGCGCGATCTTCATGCCCGCGGCGAAGTCGGGTGAGTTGGCGATCACGACGGTGTACCCGGCGAACACGCGCTTGCCGGCGGTGCCCTCGAGGGTGAAGGTCGCCGGCCTCCACCGGGCCACGACCCGCAGCGCGGCGATCGGATAGGCACGAGGGCCCGAGATGAAGCGCATCCCGTTGGCGATCTCGTCGCCGACCGACGGCACGCCCACGTACACGGACCCCGCGACGATCTGCTCGGCCCAGCCCTCGGTGCTCACGCCGATGAGGTCGATCGACCGTTCGACGCCGGTGATGAGCGCGTTCGCAGCGGCGGCCGGATCGCGCGGGATCCCGAGCACGCGGGACAGGTCGTTGCCGCGGCCTCCGGCGATCAGGCTCCACCGACCGCCGGCGGCGGCCGTCGCGCCGGCGAGCGCGCCCGCCGTGCCGTCGCCGCCGACCGCCACCACGATCTCACCGGCGGTGGCTGCCGCCGTCGCCAACTCCCGCGCGTGGGCGAGGCTCGACGACGCGCGGACCTCGGCCGCGAGCCCCGCCCCGCGGAGCACGGCTGCGGCGGTTGCCGCTGCTGCGCGCGCCCGGCCGCGGCCTGCGGTCGGATTCACGATCAGCGCGTAACGGGACATCTCACCTCGGCAGGGCGCCTCCGATGCGGGCGGCCCGGTGCCGCGGCAAGCTACAGGAGCGCCGGGCCGCCCGGCCCGCCTGCTCCCCGACCTCGCGCCGCGGACGCGACCGGCCGTGCCGGGTCATCGCTCCGGGCGAGGTCACGCTCCGCTGGTAGAACCGGTCGGTGGGACTGAACCCGGCCGAACGCATCGACGGACTCATCGGGGACGGGCTCGAGCGCACGATCCGCGCCCGCCACCGGCGACGGCTCGCGAAGGCCGGACGCGCGGAACAGTTCGACCCGCCGCAGGACGGCGCGCTGTGGGCGGCGGGCGACCCGGCGCCGCGGGACGGGTCGGCGCTCGAGGTCCTCATCGACGGGGCGCAGGCGCTGCCGCGGATCGCTGAGCTGCTCGAGGGCGCGCGGTCGAGCGTGCACATCGCCGGCTGGCACGTGACGCCGCACTTCGGTCTGACCCGCCACCACGAGACCCGTGCGCTGCGCGATCTCCTCGGCGACCTGGCCGAGCGGATCGACGTGCGCGTGCTGCTCTGGGCCGGCGCCCCGGTGCCGGTCTTCACGCCGAGCCGGGCCGAGGTGCGCGCCGTGCGCGACGAACTCCTCCGCGGGACGAAGGTGCAGGTCGAACTCGATGCGCACGAACGCCCGATGCACTGCCATCACGAGAAGCTCGTCCTCGTCGACGGCGAGGTGGCGACGGTCGGCGGGATCGACCTCACCTCGCTGACCCACGATCGGTTCGACGCGAGCGACCACGGCGTGCGCGGCCACACCGGCTGGCACGACGTCGCCACGCAGCTCCGCGGTCCGGCCGTCGCCGACGTCGCCGCACATTTCGCCGCGCGGTGGGAGGCGAACACGGGCGACACGCTCGAGCCGGTCGCACCCCCGGCGGCGGGCGGTGACCACACGGTCCAGATCGTGCGCACCGTGCCCGAGAAGATCTACGACTTCGAACCGCACGGCGACTTCCGCATCCTCGAGAGCTACGTCCGCGCGCTGCGCTCCGCCGAGCGGTTCGTCTACCTCGAGAGCCAGTTCCTGTGGTCTGCGGACGTCGTCCGGATCCTCGCGGACAAGCTGCGCACGCCGCCGTCGGACGACTTCCGGGTGGTCGTGCTGCTGCCCGCCGATCCTGCGAACGGGGCGGACACGACCCGTGGCCAGCTCGGGGTGCTCGCCGAGGCCGACGCCGGCACCGACCGCTTCCTCGCGACGACGATCTCGCAGCTGAGCGGACAGCTCCACGGACCGCTGTACGTGCACGCGAAGGTGGGCATCGTCGACGACACCTGGCTCACCGTCGGGTCCGCCAACCTCAACGAGCACTCGTTCTTCAACGACACGGAGGTGAACGTGGTCTCGTGCGATCCGGCGCTCGTCCGTGAGACGCGCCTGCGCCTGTGGGCCGAGCACCTCGAGCGGTCGGTCGACGACGTCTCCGGCGACCCCGTGCGTGTGATCGACGACCTCTGGTGGCCGATCGCGCGCGAGCAGGCCGAGCGCCACGACCGCGGCGCACCGCGGACGCACCGGCTCTCGGCCCTTCCGGGCGTGTCGCGACGGTCGGCAGGGCTGCTGGGCCCGCTCGACAGCCTCATGGTCGACGGCTGACGCGACGACGCACCGATGTCCCCCCGTGGGCGAAGTCGTCTGCGGTCCGTACCTCCCGCTCAGCAGGGGAAAAGCCCAGTCGGAGACGGCGGGTTTCCGGTGCGTCGATCGGCGCGGTTGCAGGTCCGAGGAGGCCGGGCGTAGCGTCGTCGCGCCATGACTGCCGTCACCACACCGGTCCTCTCGGAGACGGGCACCGGCACACCGCCGGGCAACGTCGACGGGCAGGCGATCGCCATCACCGTCTTCTCCACCGTGAAGCGCTGGGGGCGCGCCTGGCTCCCGGTGCTGTTCCTCGAACCGAAGCTGCTCCCGCAGACCCTCGGCACGCTCGAGAAGCTCTCCTTCATCCACTTCGCGCGGTGGTCGATGGTGACCGAACTCGCCTGGAACGGGGCTCCGCAGCCCAAGACGAGGCTGCGCCGCCCGCACCTCTACTTCGAGAGCAACTTCAACGGCGGCTGGGAGGAGTACATCGACGCCTTCTCCTACGTGCTCCGTGAGGGGATGGCCGCCTTCTGGGGCAGCTCGTACGGCTTCCCGGGCGCCGTGCCGCCGGGCCCGTTCAAGGACTACATCAAGACCAGCGACCGTCGGCTGGAGGCGAGCCACTTCTACTCGGCCTACGCCGACTCGACGGTGACGATCGTCAAGCAGGCGCTCGAACTCGACGGCCTCGTCGCCGACCTCCGCGAGCGCGCCGCCGAGCTCTCCCCCGAACAGTTCAAGGCCGAGTTCTCGGCGCTCCTCGCGAAGGGCCAGCGATGCCTCTAGGGATCCCCGGGCCGCGGGCCCTCCGCACCCAGCTCGCCGACACGGTCCGGGCCATCGCCGACACGAACCGTGCAGGACAGGCTTACGGCTTCCTCGCGATCACCCCGATCAAGCCGGGCCACGCCGAGGCCCTGCGCGCCCTGCTCGCCACGATCGACGCGGGCCCGAGCCCGTTCTCGCGGCTGCCGCGCACCCACTTCGCGCGCTGGGTCGTGCTCACCGACTTCTTCACCGGCGACGCCTACCAGCCCGCTGACGAGGACCACCTCGGCTGCGAGTACCTCATCTTCTCGGCCTGCTTCGACGGCGACCGCGACTCCTACCTCGAGGACCTCACCGCGGAGATCGCGGACGAGCTCGACGAGATCTACGACCACTGCATCGGCGTGCGCAGCAACGACCCCACCGACGTCGCCCGGTACCTCGTCCACAACCAGATCGACTGCGGCCTGTTCTACAGCGCCTACCCGCACACGACGGTCGCCGAGGTCCGGCGGGTCGTCGCCCAGCGGACGGCTCTGCGGGCGCTCGCCGTCGCCCAGTACGACCTCACCCCCGAGGAGCTGCAGGCGCAGTTCGTCGACCAGCTCGGAGCCGCATGACCACCGCGACCGCCACGACCCTCGACCTCGCCGACATCCAGGGCGACATCCTCCGGGCCTACGGCAATGCCTACGCGTCCACGACCTACGTGTTCGTGCGCATCGGTGATGCGACCGCGGGCGGCGCGTGGCTCGCCGGCCTCGCCGACCAGATCACGAACGCGGAGCCATGGGCCGACGGCAAGCCGGGCAGTCACCTGAACGTGGCCCTGACCTGCGCCGGCCTCACGGCCCTCGGGCTCCCGGACGACGTCATCGGCAGCTTCAGCGCGGAGTTCCGAGCCGGGATGGCGGGCCGCGCCGAGCGCCTCGGCGACATCGGCCGCAACGCTCCGGACCGGTGGGACGACGGCCTCGGCACCGGCGCGGCACACGTGCTGGTCACGGTGAACGCCCTCGACGAGCCACACCTCGGCCGGGCCCTCGCGGACCTGCGTGCCGAGGTCGCGCGGCACGGCCACGAGATCGTCGTCGAGCAGGCGGCGCACACCCTGCCGGGATCCCGGGAGCACTTCGGGTTCGCGGACGGCTTCGCCCAGCCGGCGATCGAGGGCGCCACCGACGACAGGGCCGCCGGCGGCGGCGTGCCGCTGAGGGGCGGCCGGTGGCGGCCGTTCGCGCCGGGGGAGTTCATCCTCGGCTACCCGGACGAGGACACGACCCTCGATCCGGAGCGGCGCCTGCCGAGCGCCCCGACCGACCCGCTCGGCCGCAACGGCACGTACATGGTGTGGCGCAAGCTCCACCAGGACGTGGCCGCGTTCCGCGACACCATCAGCACCGCTGCCCGGCACTTCGAGGACGGCGACGAGGCGAAGCTGCGCGCGAAGGTCGTCGGGCGCTGGGAGAACGGGTCGCCGCTGGTGACCCACCCGGACGCGCCCGCCACCGACTTCGACGGCGCCGCCGCCGGCGCGAACGACTTCCGATACCACGGCCCGGACCAACACGGCGCGAAGTGCCCGATCGGCGCACACGTGCGTCGCTCCAACCCGCGCGACTCGATCGGCTGGGAGGGGCGCCTCACGTACCGCCACCGGATCATCCGGCGCGGCATGCCCTACGGCGACCCGCTCCCGGTCGGCGCCGCGGACGACGGCGAGGAGCGCGGACTCGTGTTCGCGTGCTTCAACGCGAGCATCTCGCGGCAGTTCGAGGCGATCCAGGTGCAGTGGCTGAACGACGGCAACGTGTTCGGCCTCGGGCACGACGCCGACTTCCTCATGGGCGGCATCGCCGAGGGCGGCAGCATGGTGGTGCAGGGCGAATGCCCGTTCTACCTCGGACCGCAGAAGCCGTTCGTGACGGTGCGTGGTGGCGAATACCTCTTCGTGCCGGGCATCGCCGCGCTGCGCGCCATCGCGACCTGGCCCCGCTGACGGCGGCGCCATCGGCGCGGCACCGGCAAGATGGGCCGGTGCCCCGGGACCTCGTCCAGCGCTTCCAGCTCGCCCGCCGCGATCCGCAGCTCGCCGTCCTCGAGGGGTTTCACGCCCTCAAGCACGCCGCGCGGTTCGGGGCCGAGCTCGGGCCCATCGCAACGACCGATCCGGATGGCCTCGCCGAGCTCGCCGCGTCCCTGGCGCCGGACGTCGCCGCCACGCTCGCGAGGGCGGAGATCGTCGACCCCGAGGTGCTCGGGTCACTGGCGCCGCGCGCACCGCGCACCGGCGTCATGGCGATCGCCGCCCGCCCGACGGTCGACCTGGCGGCGGTCCTCGCGGATGCACGCCCGGCGCCGATCGTGCTGCTCGAGGACCCGCGCACGATGGGCAACATGGGGGCCTGCGTCCGCGTGGCCGCCGGCGCCGGCGCCGCCGCCGTCCTCACGACCGGGACCACCGATCCGTGGCAGCCCGACGCGATCCGCGGCGCCGCCGGCCTGCACTTCGCGCTGCCCGTCGCGCGCCTCGACCGGCCACTGCCGCCCCTGGGCGAGCGGCCGCTGCTCGCCATCGACCCCGAGGGCGACGACCTCGATCCCGCGCGCCTGCCTTCCCGCGCGATCCTCGCCTTCGGCACGGAGCGCCACGGTCTCACGGACGACCTCCTCGCCGCCACCGACGCCCACATCCGGATCCCGATGGAACCGGGCGTCTCGAGTCTCAACCTCGCGACCTCGGTGGCCGCAGTGCTCTACGCCTGGCGGCTCGCCGCGGGCCCGCCCGGACACGACTAGCCGGTCGGATCCATGGTGGTGGCGTCGAGGGGTGTCCCGTGGAGCTCGGGCCACGCGTTCCTCCGCAACGGCATCACCGCGTCGCGATCAACGTGGCCCGTCAGGCGCTGACGGGCCACGGCATCGCGTTGCCGCCCAGCGCCGCCAGCAGATTCGCGACGGCACGGTCGGCCATGGCCTCCCGTGCCCGGTGCGTCGCCGACCCGATGTGCGGCAGGACGATGAGGTTCGGGGCGGCGAGCAGGGGATCGTCAGCCGGGAGCGGCTCGGGGTCGGTCACGTCAAGCGCGGCGGCCGAGAGGTGCCCGCTGTGGAGTGCGCCGGCCACCGCGACCTGGTCGACCAGGCCGCCGCGGGCCGTGTTCACGAGGATGCCGCCGGCTGGCATCGCGGCGAGCGCCGCGGCGTCGACGATCCGGCGGGTGGTGCCGGTGAGCGGGGCGTGGAGGGAGAGGACGTTCGCGTCGGCGAGCGCCGTGTGGAGATCGTCACCGCGGCCCACGAACCGCACCTCCATCCCGAACGCTGCGGCACGCTCGCCGACCGCGCGGCCGATGCGCCCGGCGCCCAGGATGCACAGGCGCGCGCCGCGGAGCTCGAAGCCGAGGAAGCCCGTCGGGTTCCAGGTGCGCCAGGCGCCTTCGCGCACATTCGCCTCGGCCTGGGGCAGGTGGCGCGCCGCGGCGAGCAGGAGGGCCATCGCGAGGTCGGCGGTGGCGTCGGTGAGGACATCCGGGGTGTTGCCGACCGAGACACCGTGCCTGGCCGCGGCGGCGAGGTCGACGTTGTCGGTGCCGACGGCATAGACCGCGATCGCCCGGAGCCGCGGTGCCGCGGCGAGGAGGGTGTCGTCGACGCGGTCCTCGAGGGTGCAGAGGAGCGCGTCCGCCTCGGCGACGAGCGCACGGAGCTCTGCCGCGGACGGCGGCAGCGGCTCGGCGCGGACGTGCACGTCGTGACCGGCGTCGACGAGCCGGCCGAGCGCCGGGCCCGGCAGCGCGCGCGTGACGACGACCCGCGCCATCAGTGACTGGCACCCGTCATGGCGTGGGGGAGGCCGGCGTGGCGACGACGTCGGCGATCGTGCCGTGCGGCAGGGCGGGCAGTAGGTCGCCCACAGCCTGCCCGGCGGCCTCGCTGGCGTGCGCGCCCGCGAAGAGGACCCCGCAGACGGTGCCCGAATGCCCGACGCACAGCCCGGCGCCGCCGACCAGGTCGAGGGCCGGCAGGAGCTCGGCGAGCAGACGGTTCGGTGTCGCGACGTCGTTGAGGAGGCTCGAGCGCGTGGCCTGGGCGGCGAACGCCTCGGCGTCCCGCGCCCCGACCGCGCGGTCGAGGCAGTCGAGGAGATCGGCGTACTCGGTGGCGTGCCGCGGGTCGGTCGGGGCACCCGAGCGGCCGGTCTCCCGCTGCTCGCGCGGCACGAACATCGCGATGTGGAACTGCGGCCACCACGCCCAGCGACGCAGCCGCGCGCCGGTGAGCTGGTCCACGACCGCGAGTCCGTCGAACATCACGCCGTCGGTCGGTTCGATCGAGGCAGCGAGGCGCGCCAGCGTGAGGGCATCGAGCTCGACGTCGTGGGCGGCCGCGAGCGCCCGGACCGTCGCGACGACATCGGCGGTGCTCGACGCGAGCCCGCGGGCTGCGGGGAGGTCGGACGCGTGCTCGACGACGATCCGCTGCGGCGAGAGCTCGAGCAGCTCGACGGCGAGCGCGAGTGCGCGCCGGGCCTT
This sequence comes from Patulibacter sp., assembly GCA_031119595.1. GTDB lineage: Bacteria > Actinomycetota > Thermoleophilia > Solirubrobacterales > Solirubrobacteraceae > JAGIBJ01. The sequence goes on from JAVHXX010000035.1 coordinate 12,875, forward strand.
CCACATCGCCGGCGACAGGCCGGCGATCGTGGTGCGGGAGGCCGGCGCGGTCCGCACGGAGACCCGCGACCCGCGGTCGATCGGACAGGTCACGTGGAACCGTTGCCCACCCGGCAGCACGCCCTGCGCGAGTTCGCCGCAGGTGCCGGCGGCCGATGCGATCGCCGCGCGCGGCCTCGCCTGCGTGGTCACCTGCATCGGCCGAGTCTACGCCGCGGACGCGATCCGGCGGGCACGTGGGCGGGCCGACGCAGGCGAGGCACGCGGGCCCGGTCCGTCATCATGGAGGGCGTGACCCACCCAGATCCCGATCCGACCGACGAACCCGTCTGGCCGTCGCTCGCCGAGTGGATCGGCGAGGCCGGCAACCTCGTCGAGATCGTCCCTGCCGATGCCGACGCCGGCGAGGCCGCGCTCGAGTCGCTCGACGGCGTGACCGACGGGTCGGCACTCGGCGCGATCGTCCGCAACACCGCCGGGATCGTGGTCGACGACTGGCTCCTGCTCCTCGGTGCCGGCGACGCCGACCTCCCCGGCATCCGCGACCTCAACGGGCGGGCGCCGGGCGCGATCGCCGCGATCCCGGGCGCGTTGGTCGTCGCCGTCGACAAACTGGGCGGTGGCTTCGCGGTCAACGCTGGAGGTCTACCTGAGGGTGAGGTAGGCGAGGTCTGCTATCTCGCCCCCGACGATCTCGAGTGGATGGCCTGCGGGTTTGGTCACCCCGCGCTCATCGAGTGGGCCTTCGAGGGTGACGTCGACGGGTTCTACGAGGACCTGCGCTGGGCGACCTGGCGCGAGGAGGCGACGGCCCTCGGCACCGGCAAGGGCTTCAACGCCTACCCGCCGCCGTGGAGCGATGAGGCCGAGGACAGCGCCGTGAGCCGCGCGGCCGTGCCCCTCGCCGAGGCCTGGGGCGTGGTGCTCGCGACCTCCCTCGCGCGCGGGACATGGTCCCTGGCCGGAACGGAGTAGTCCCGTGGACCTCGAATCCTTCATCGTCGCCACCCCGGACTTCCCGGAGCCGGGCATCCTCTTCCGCGACTTCACACCCCTCCTGATGGACGCCGCAGCGCTCTCGGCGGCGATCGACGGGCTCGCCGAGCTCGTCGAGCCGATGCGCCCCGACGTCATCCTCGCGCCGGAAGCCCGCGGCTTCGTCTTCGGGCCGGCCATCGCGAAGGCGGTCGGCGCCGGGTTCCTGCCCGCACGCAAGCCCGGCAAGCTGCCGCCGGAGATCCTCGCGCACGAGTACGACCTCGAATACGGCAGCGCCGAACTGCAGATCACCCCGTTCGAGGCGCTCGCAGGCGCGCGGGTCGTGATCCACGACGATCTCCTCGCGACCGGCGGCACCGTCGACGCGCTCGCCCAGCTCGCCGCCCGGGCCGGCGCCGAGGTGGTCGGCGCCACCTTCCTCATCGAACTCGAGGCGCTCGAGGGGCGGGCACGGCTGTCCGAACACTGCCCCGCGGACACCATCCACGCGCTCATCCGTTACTGAGCGACCCGGTGCGGCCGGGGCGAGGACCCGCCGATAGGCTGGGCGGCGTGGACTTCCCACTCATCGGCACCGCGATCGAGCTGCGGCCGTTCACGCTCGACGACGTGGCCGCGGCGCACGAGGTCTACAGCGACCCGCGTGTGATGCGATACGTCGGCCACGGTCCGGTCGGCACCGTCGCGGGGACCGAGTCGATCATCCGGCAGTTCATGGCCCATCAGCAGGCCCACGGCTTCGGGTTCTGGGCCGTCGTCGACCGTGCCTCGGGGACGCTCATCGGCGATGCCGGCCTGGCACGCGCGGCCTCGGGCGAGATCGAGATGGGCTACACGCTGGGCACGGCCTGGTGGGGGAGGGGCCTTGCGACGGAGGCCGCCGGCCTCTGCGTGGCTGCTGCGAGGGGCCCGCTCCGCATCCCGCGCCTGCGTGCGCTCGTGGAAGCTCCGAACGGTGCGTCGCAGCGTGTCCTGACCAAACTGGGGTTCACCCTGTCGGGTACCGCGATGGCCTTCGGACGCGAGCACCTCGTCTATCGGTTGGAACTTTCCGAAATCCGGTGAGAGCCCGGCCGGGCCGGGTCGCCCGGGGTTCTCGCGAAGAGGTCCGGGGCGGCCTCCGGACCCTGAGAGTTGCTTGACATTCGGACGCGGATACGACAATTTCCGTCGTCTCTGTGACCGCCATCTCAGTCACTGGGTCCGTCCGGCCCGGTTTGGCGGGCCGCAGGGTGTCCCAGCATGTGTCCCAGTAAGTAGAGAGGAAGTCCCGATGAGGGGATTCCAAGCACCGTCGCGGTCCACCCGGCGAGGGTTCAAACCGGTTGCCCGGCTCGGCGTCGCCATGACGCTCGCCAGCGCGGCTCCGGTCCTGGTCGTTTCGAGCCTCTACCCGACGCTCGCCCAGGCGGCCGCCACCGCGTCCATCTCCGGCATCGACGTCAACAACTCGGGCAAGGCCATCGCCTACACGCCCGGTGGCGATGTCGCCTTCATCTCCGGCACCGGCCTCGACACCGTCACCGGCGTCACGGTCGACGGCGTTGCGGTCCAGGGCGTCACCCCGGACCTCAACAACACCCTCTCGTTCACCACCCCGGCACACGCCAAGGGCACCGCGCAGGTCCGTCTGGTCACGGCCGGCGGCACCACCACGGACGCCGGCACCCTCGATGACCTCACGTACATCGACCCGCCGCCGTCGCCGGTGATTACGAAGCTCTCGCCGAACTTCGGCCCGGTCGGCGGTGGCAACACCATCATCATCACCGGTCAGAACCTCACCGGCGCCTCCGCCGTGTTCTTCGGCTCGTCGGCTGCCGCCGACTCGTCGTCGATCACGCAGATCTCGGACACGCAGATCAAGGTCGTCGTCCCGGCGCCCTTCACGACCGTCGCGAACGGCACCAAGGTCGACGTCCTCGTCCTCACCGACGGTGGCGCGAACTCGGACACCGCCGCCGACGACTACACCTTCGGTTCGGCCCCGGTCGACTCGACCCCGCCGTCGACCCCCGGCACCCCGACGTTCTCGAACATCACCGCGACCGGCGCCACCGTGTCGTGGGCTGCTTCCACCGACGACACCGCGGTCGTCTCCTACGACGTCACGGCGAACGGCGTCACGAAGACGGTCACCGGCACGAGCACCACGCTCGCCGGCCTCACGGCGAGCACGTCCTACCCCGTCACCGTCACCGCGAAGGACGCGGCCGGCAACGTCAGCGGGATCGCCTCGGGCACCCTGAAGACGAGCGCCGCCCCGGACACGACCGCGCCGTCGACCCCGACCAACGCGACCGCGTCGAACATCACCCAGACGGGCGCCACGATCTCGTGGACCGCCTCGACCGACAACGTCGGCGTCACGGGCTACGACGTCACCGCGAACGGCAAGACGACCACGGTCACCGGCACGAGCACCACGCTCGCCGGCCTCACCGCGAACACGTCCTACCCGGTCACGATCAAGGCGCGCGACGCGGCAGGCAACCTGTCGGCCGCCGCTTCGGTCACCGTCAAGACGCTCCAGGCCCCCGACACGACCGCTCCGTCGGCCCCGGGAACGCCCAGCGTCACGAACATCACCGGCACCGGCGCCTCGGTTTCGTGGACCGCCGCCACCGACAACGTGGGCGTCACCGCCTACGACGTCACCGTCAACGGCCAGACCACCACGGTCACCGGCACCAGCACGACGATCGCCGGCCTCACGTCGGCCACGTCGTACACGGTCACGGTCAAGGCGAAGGACGC
>JAVHXX010000550.1 GCA_031119595.1 Patulibacter sp.
ACTTGGTGCCGGCCTCGGTGACGCCGAGGTGCAGCGGGTGGTCGATCTTCTCCGCGAGGAGGCGGTTGGAGGCGATCGTGTTCGGGACGCTCGTCGACTTCATCGACACCTTGAAGTCGTCGAAGTCGAGGCGGTGCATGAGGTCGACGAAATCGGTGGCGGCGGTGACGAGGGCCTCGACCGGGTTCGTGAACTCCAGCTCCATGAGGTGCTTGGGCAGCGAGCCGGAGTTGACGCCGATGCGCATCGGCACGCCGAGCTCCTTCGCCTTCTCGACGACCTGCGCGACCTTGTCGGGGCCGCCGATGTTGCCCGGGTTGATCCGGATGCAGTTGGCGCCCGCCTCCATCGCCTTGATGGCGAGGGTGTGGTTGAAGTGGATGTCGGCGATGATCGGGATCGGCGACTGCGGGATGATCGTGCGCAGCGCGTCGACGTCCTGCTCGCGTGGCACCGCCACGCGGACGATGTCGGCGCCGGCCTCCGCCACGCGCTTGATCTGCGCGAGCGTCTCCGGGATGTTGGCGGTCTCCGTCTTGGTCATGGTCTGCACCGCGACGGGTGCTCCACCGCCGACAGGGACCTTGCCGACGTGGATCTGACGCTTGGATGCCATGGCCCCATTCTACGGGGCCGCGCCGCCCGGCGATGAACACCTGGTCACATGTCGGCGCGGGCGCCGCGTGGGTGTCGGCAGGGCGGCGCCGGGTCGCCGCGGCGCTACGCGTCCCGGCGCGGTGGCTCGCCGGGGTCGGCCGTCTCGATCGCCTCGAGCTGGGCCGTGTCCATCGGCGCGTCGCGGCCGAGGACGCCGCGGTTGACGAACCACAGGACCACCCCGAGGGCGAGCAGTGCCGCGGCGCGCCAGAGCTCCTCGGGCGCGTCGACCACGCGGTACAGGAGCAGGCCGATGCTCGCCGCTGCGCCGATGACCGGGATCGCGGTGCCGGGTTGGAAGTGCGGGTGGTCGACGCGGTCGCGCCGCAGCACGAGCACCGAGACGTTCACGAACGAGAACACGCTCAGGAGCAGGACCACGGTGGTCGAGGCGAGGTCGGACACCTCGCCCGTGCTGGCGAGGGCCATCGCGAGCGCGCTCGTGAAGAGGATCGCCGCCCACGGCGTGCGGCGCGTCCGGTGGACCGCCGAGAAGAGCCGCGGGACGATCCCCTGCACGCTCATGCCGTAGACCAGCCGCGAGGCCATGATCATGTTGATCAGCGCGCCGTTGGCGAGCGCGAGGATGCCGATCACGGCGAAGAGCTTGGCGTCCACGCCGAGCGGCCCGGTCGTCGCGAGGGAGATCAGTGGCGTGCCGTTGTCGACGTCGAGGAGCGTCTCGCGGTCGAGCACGGCGGGCGCGAGCACGCCGATCACCAGATAGATCACGCCGGCGACGAGGATGCCGCCGAAGAGCGCCCGCGGATAGTCGCGGCCCGGGTCCTTCGTCTCCTCGGCCACGTTGACCGAGTCCTCGAACCCGATGAGGGCGTAGAACGCGAGCGCCGTGCCGGCCAGGGCCGCCCCGACCAGCCCGCCGCTGTGCCCGTCGAACGTGAACGCCCGGCCGAGGTCACCCTGCCCGTCGGCGAGGGCGGCGACCCCGACGACCATCACGAGCACCAGGCCGCCGAGTTCGACGAGGGTGAGCACGACGTTGACCTTCACGGACTCGCTGATGCCGCGGAAGTTCAGGGCGGCAACGAGGATGAGGAAGACGAGCGCGATCGGCACGATCGGCGTCTCCGTCCACAGCTGCGGCAGGTACTTGCCCGAGACACCGCGCGCGAGCGTCGCGGCCGACGCGATCCCCGAGCACATCACCGCGAACGCGACGAGGAACGTCATGAACGGCCGGCGGAACGCCTTGTTCACGTAGAGCGCGGCCCCGGCGGCCTGCGGGTACTTCGTCACGAGTTCCGCATAGGAGGCCGCGGTGAAGAGCGCGAGCGCGAGCGCCATCAGCATCGGCAGCCACACCACCCCACCGACCTCCGCGCCGATGTCGCCGACGAGCGTGTAGATCCCGCCGCCGACGACGTCGCCGATCACGAACAGCAGCAGCAGGTTGCGCGAGATCGCCCGGTTCAGCTGTGGCGGCTCCTGCGTCGCAGACGCCGTCGTGGTGTCCGGAGCGTGGGTCGCACTCATCGATCGACCGTAGACCGGTCAGCCGGAAGCACACATCCGAAGTGTTCCGCAGGCGCGGTCGGGGTCGTCCTGTCACCCCACGCGGGGACGGTCCGCCCTGGGCAACCGCACCTCGGGCCAGGAGACCTCGTCTGCCGCGTGGCCCAGCTGCCGTTCGACCCGCGAACGGAGCCACTCATCCGGGTTCACGAGCACGGCACGCCGCGCTCCCCGCAGCAGCGGTACGTCGCTGAGGGCGTCCGTGTAGGCGACGGCCCACGGCGCAGCGATGCCCGCCGCCGCGAGGGTCCGGACCTTCTGTGCCCCGTGGTTGTGGAAGGCGACCTGCATCGGGCCCGTCCGCCGGAACGTGATCGGGGTGCCGTACACCTCGGCATCGACGAGACCGATCGCGTCGACGTACGCCCGGGCCAGGCGGGTCTCGCAGGCGGTCGCGATCACGAGCCGATGTCCGGCCTCGTCGACGAGCCGACGGGCCTCGGCGACGGCCTGCGTCACCACGCGCGTCGGATGCACGCCGAGCTCGGCGCCGTACCGCGAGGCCTCCGTCGCGTAGACCTCGTCGGTCACGCCCGCCAGGGCGAGATCGAGGAACGCCTTCAGGGCGACCCGCCGCGTCGGGCGCAGCACCATCGGCGCCGTGAGCCAGGGCAGCACGGCCCCGGCGGCGAGGAGGTGCGGCGCCGAGCCGCGGAGGTGCTGCCGCACGAACGACCCGAAGACGTCGCCGTGGACGAGCACGCCGTCCATGTCGAAGACGGCGACGGGACGCTCGTCGGCCTGCGCTGGACGCGGTTCAGCCATCGGCGCGGGTACGCGACGCGGCGCGCGGGCGGATCACCGGAGGTCGCGCCGCGGGCTCAGCGGACGCCGAACCCGGTGCCGTTGAAGATGCGGGTGATGTCGTTGTTGAGGCC
>JAVHXX010000036.1 GCA_031119595.1 Patulibacter sp.
ACGCCGACGCGCTCCTGGCCCGTCACGGTGTGGCGCTCGACCGCCGTACCGCCGTGGCGCAGTGGGCCGCAGGCTCACCGCTGCACCTCGTGCTCGGGGCGCAGACCCTCGCGTCGCACCCGTCCTGGGATCCGGCCACGATGCCCGCCCCGCTCGACCTCCAGGACGAGCTCGCCGTCCAGCTTGCCGGCGCGGCGTACCACGCCCGCCGACCCGGCGGGACGCCTCCGGCGATGGACGATGCGCAGCTGCGGGCGGTCGCCGAGGACCGTCGCCGCGACGATGCCGCCGAGGCGCGCCTGGCGCGCCTCGAGCGCGAGCGGCTCAGCCCGCGAGCGCCTCGGCGAGTGCTCGCCGCGATCTGATCCCGAGCTTGTCGTAGGCGCGGCTGAGGTGCGTCTCGACGGTCTTCTCCGTCACGAACAGCCGCTGCGCGATGTCGCGGTTCCGCAGCCCCTCCGCGGCCATCGCCGCCACCCGGCGCTCGCTCGGGGTGAGCGAGCCGGCACCGCTGCGTCCGGCTGCGGCGAGCCGCATCCCGCTCGCGGCGAGTTCCTCCCGGGCACGGTCGGCGAGGGCCGTGGCCCCGCAGCGCACCGCGATCTCATGTCCTTCTCGCAGTCGCTCGCGGCCGGCAGCCCGGTCGCCGGCACGGCGGATCGCCGCGCCGAGGTCGACCAGGGCACGGGCGTGTTCGAGGCGCGCCGCCGACCCTGCGAGCACGGCGACCGCCGCCTCCAGTCCCGCGACCCGATCGGCCGCCGGGGCAAGCAGCGCCTGCGCGCGCAACGCGATCCCGAGGGCCGCCGGCGCGGCCAGGATCTCTGCCCGGCGGACCTCCTCCTGGACGAGCTCGACGGCCTCGGCGTGCCGCCCGAGCTGGTCGAGGAGCTCCGCCGCGGTCGAGCGCCAGGCCAGGTAGGACGGCGGGCTCTCGCCGTAGACGGCCATGCCCGGGTCGAGGATCGCCTCGACCGCGCGCTCGACCTCGCCGCGGGCGGCGAGTGCCCGGGCGCGGGCCAGCAGGAAGACCCCGTTCGGGCCGAGGTCCGCGCTCGGCGGCTCCGCGTCGAGGACCTCGTCGAACGGCGCGAGCGAGGCACCGGTCTCGCGGGCGCAGTCGAGCAGCGTGGCGTGGGCCATCGCGCGGTGGAAGCTCTGGAAGCCCATCGCCTCGATGAGGTCGAGCGACTCGCGGGCATCGGTCTCGGCGCCGAGCAGATCGCCGCGGCGCACCCCCGCCCATGAGCGCACGCTCAGGGCCGCCGCGACCGGGAACGTCGCGCCGACACCCCGCGCCCACTCGATGTTGCCGGTCGCCAGCTGCACGGTCTCGTCGTAGAGCTCGGCCATGATGAGCGGCCCCGAGGCCATCATCGGACTAGTGAGGAGGTCCGGCGGGCCGGTCTCGGGGAACGGCACGATGGCGCGGCGGAGCAGATCCTGGGCGTCGGTGATCGGGCGGGGCGCGTTCAGCGCGTCGAAGGCAAGGGTCACGAGCGCCGCACGCTCGAGGCCGGTCGTGGCGGGCCCGCCGGGATCGCGGAGGGCGGCGACACGGTCCGCGAGCTGCTGCGCCGCGGTGAAGCTGATCTGCGCCGCCCCGAGCATGCCGGCCGCCAGCCGCGCCGACACCTCCGGGGCGTCCGCGGTGGCCTGCTCCGCGCCACCGAGCGCCTCGACGAACGCCTCGATCCGGCCGGAGAAGAGCAGCATGATGCCGAGGTCCGTGGCGGCCTCGGCGATCGCCTGCGGATCGCTCGACTCGGCGATCACGGCGGCGAGGGTGTCCGGGGCGGTCGGCTCCATCGCGAGCATCCCGGCATGGCCGAGCGCGGCCGTGACGGCGGTGCGCGTGGCGGCGTCGAGGTCTTCCTCGAGCGTGCGCCGCAGGTGGCGCAGCGCGCCACCGACGTCGCCGACGACGAGCGCCTGCGTCGCCGCGCCCCGGAGCGGCGCCACGGCCCACGGGCCGAGCGGCCCCGGGCGCCGGAGGAGCTGCGCGGCGACGTGTTCGTCCGGGGCGCCGCGGCCGAGGAGCAGGCGCGCCGCGGCCTCGTGGGCCGCCTCGCGCTCGGCGACGGGCAGGCTCTCGTAGACCGCGGTGCGCAGCACCGGATGGGCGAAGGTGAGCGCGCGGCCGTCGGCGAGCACACCGGCGTCGCGCAGGGCCGGCACGAGCGGCCCGACCGCGGCGTGGTCGAGGCCGGCGAGCTGGGCTGCGTCGGCCGGGTCGACCTCGTCGCCGAGCACCGCGACCGCACGCACGAGCGGCCGCGCCCCGGCGGGGAGCCGCGCGACGCGCAACAGGACGCTGTCGGCGATGGCGCGCGGACCGAGTGCGGTGAGGCGCTCGATCGACGACGCCACGGGTGCGAGGCGCTCGTCGGCCATCAGCCGGGCGAGCTCGCCGAGCAGGAACGGGTTGCCGCCGGTGACCTCGAGGCAGGCGGCCACGAAGGCCGGTTCAGGCGTGCCCTCGACGCGCTGCTCGAGGAGGATCGTCGCGGCCTCGGCACCGAGGCCGTTCGGGCGGACGACCGTGCTCGCCGGGTCGCCGAGGAGCGCGTGCAGCGACCGCGGCGCCGCCTCGGACACCGGTCGGGTCGCGACGATCACGGCGACCGGCAGCTCGGCGATCCGCCGCGCGAGGAACTCGAGGAAGAGCAGTGAGGGCTCGTCGCTCCACTGCGCGTCGTCGACGAGCAGCACGACGGGCGCGTCCTCCGCGAGGTTCGCGGTCAGCCAGAACAGGCCGTGCAGCAGCGGATAGATCGCCTCCCCACCGGCCTGTGCGATCTGGGTCGGGTCGAAGAGCGGCGCGGCGAGACCGGCGGCGCCGTCGAGGTAGCGGGCACGGTCGGCGGGTGCCGCGCGGGCGATCAGCGGCTCGAACAGCTGCCGCACCACCCCGAACGCGAACGACCCCTCGATCTCCCCGGCGCGGGCCTGCAGCACGAACCCCGTGCCCTCGTGCGCCGCTGCGGCCATGAGGCGCGTCTTCCCGATCCCGGCCGGCCCCTCGACCACGGCCACCCCACCGGACCCGCCGTCGGCACCGGTCAGCACCGCCGCGAGGCGAGCGAGTTCGTCGGCTCGCTCCAGCAGCGGCGTGGGGTGGGTCACGGACCGGATCGTAGTCGTGTCGCGTCGGCGCTACCGGGAAATTCCGCCGCGTGCGGCGAAATGCCTGCGTGCGCACACGATCTCGGAGAACCGTGCGCGGTCGCCGGTGACCGGTTCAGCGCTTCAGGGTGAGGTCGGCGGACCCGGCGAACGGCGTGCCGCTCGTGGCGGCGCAGGCGATCACGAGCGTGGCCTTCACCTTGCTCGCCCCCTTGAGCTTCGCCCGGTACTTCGAGCTGACCCCGACCGACACGGTCGTCGCGATGCCCGCCGGGAACGCGACCGAATCGCTCGTGCCGAGGGTCAGCGCCTTGCCGCCGAGCTTGAGGCGCTTGGCCTCGGCCTTGCCCACGGCGATCGCGACCTTCCCGGAGCACGCCGCGTTCGCGGTGAGCCCCAGCTGGAGCTTCTTGCCGGCGACGAGGTTCTTGATCGACTGCGTCTTCGTGACCGTGCCGGTGACCGCGAGGGCCGGTGCCGGGACTGGGACCACCGGAGTGCCGCCGCCTCCGCCGCCGCCGCCGGGGTTCGTCCCGCCGCCGCCTCCGTTGTTCGTCACGACCGGCCGGTCGACCGTCGCGCAAGCACTCACCGTGTCGAGCGCGTCGATCTGGGCGAGATCCGCGCCGCCTCCGCAGTCGACCTGGTCGCCTTCGCCGTCGCGGGCGTAGATCGTGTCCGAGCCGCCGTAGTAGAGGGTGCCGCCGTCGCCGAGGAGCTTGTCGCGGCCGGGACCGCCGGTGATGGTGTCGTTCCCGTCCCAGCCGTCGACGGTGTCGTCGCCCGCGCCGCCGTCCATGATGTCGTCGCCGCGACCGCCGGTGAGGTCGTCGTTGCCCGGGCCGCCGTTCACCACGTCCTTACCGTTGCCGGTCTCGACGGTGTCGTTGCCCTCGCCGGCGTCGACCGTCTGGGGCACGTCCTCGGTGATGGCCCACTTGTAGTCGTCGTCGCCACCGCCGAGCGACACCGTGATGCTGCGGACGGCCGTCGCCGGGCCGCAGGTGACCCAGCTCGGCGAGCCGCCCTCGGGCGCGCAGCCGGTCCCGGGGACGACCGCCGCGCCCGACGTGTCCTGGATCTCGAGCTGCCCGATCGAGGAGTACGGCGCGCGGATCACGCTCGCGGTGTCGTCACCGGCGATGGTGACCGCGCCGCCGACGATCGACACCGTGGTCGCGGCCTGGGCGGCCGCCGGGATCACCAGGCCGACCGAGACGGCGGCGGCGAGCAGCGCCGGCCGGGGCGAACGGATCAGGGTGAGCACGCGAGGCATGCGCGGAACCTACGGGGCCGCGGGCTGCCGTTCCACCGGAGCGCGCGCTCCCCCGGGCGGCCCGTCAGACCGCCGGTATCCGGACCGCGGACGCGGCCACCCGGGCCGCGCCGCCCCCGCCCGTGGCCGAGCTCAGAAGTTGCCCTTCTTCTCGTTCTTCGCCTTCGTCTGCAGCACCGTCGGCACCGGCGCCGTGGCCTTCACGCGACCGGAGGTGCGACCGCCGCCCCACGTCTTGAGCAGGCCGCCGTGCGGGGTCACCTTCACGGTGGCCGAATCCCACGCCGGAATGTCCTTGATCGTGACGCGGCGCTGTCCGGCCTTGGCGATCACCTGACGGGTCTCACCGGTCGAGAGCTTCAGGATCAGGCCGTACTGGTCGGCGCCGATGACCGGCTTCCAGGTCACGACGAGGCCCTTGCCGCTGCGCCGCGCCGTCACCTGCGACGGCGCCGACAGCTTGCGCGGCGTGCCGACGGTGTAGGTCGCGACGACCTGCGGGGCCGCGGGCGCGCCGTCGACGGAGAGGTCGGCGACGATCTTCCGCTGGCCGGCTGCACCGACCGCCGGGGTGAACGTGAGCTTGCCCGAGCCGCCCTTCACCGTGGCGATCGTCTGGAGCACCTGGCCGGAGGCGTCCTGCTCGGTGAACACGATCGTCTGGGCACCGCCCTTCGCCCCCGCCTTGTAGCGGAGGGTGCGCTTCGGGGCGACGTTCGCGACGCGCGCCGCCGTGGCCATCCGGAGCGTCGCGGCCGAGGCCGAGGCGCTGCCGACCGAGCCGGTGACCGTCGACCCGGTGTCCGGACGGGTCACCGACATCGACCCCAGCGAGCTCGACCCGGGCAGCGTCTCGACCGTGTACCGACCGACCGCGCCGTCCTTGATGCCGATGTAGACGGCGTTGCCGACCGTGTACCGCACGCCCGCCATGTGCGCGGAGCTGACGAAGTCGTCGCCGTCGATCGTGAGCGTCTCGCCGCCGGGCGCCGTGACCTTCACCTTCGGGGCCGAGCCGTTGCCGGCGATCTTCACGTTCTTGCCGGTCTCCCCCTTCTTCACGGTGAACGTCTGCGAGGTCGAGGCCTCGAGGCGCTGTGCCCGCGCGGCACGGGCCGCGTTGAAGGTGACCCAGTAGTGGCTGGGCTTGCAGCCGTCGAACGGCCACACCTCGACCTTGCGGGTCGCCCAGTTCACGCCGACGCCCGGGTGGAACTCACCGAGGATGTTGAGGCAGGCGACGATGCCCTTGCTCGTGACCCAGCCGTCGCCGCCGATGCAGACGCCGCCCTTGATGCCGGCGAGGCAGGCGGAGCCGCCGATGTTCGAGGTGAACTGGCCGCTGTTGATGAGCGCCTCGATCCCGGCGTGGCCGTAGATCGCGATGCCCGGGAACACGAGCCGCACCTCACCGAATGCGGCGATGTGGTCGGGGTACGAGTACATCGCTGCGCCGTTGCCGACGGGGATCATGCCGACGCCGGGGAAGTTGATCGACACCGCGCCGCCGCCGAGGATCGTGGTCGAGGTGAACTTGCGCCCCTTGAGCGAGGCGAACTCCGCGCCCGCGTCCTGCGGGGTGAGGGTGTACGGCTCCTGCGGCGTGGCGAGCGCCATGAGCAGCGCCCCGTCGACGTGCGCCGCCTTGCCGACGTCGATGCCGACCCCGCCGCGCGCGAGGAACGGGTGCAGCTGGAGCGCGAAGTTGATCTGGCTCAGCTCGACCCCCGGGAACAGGACGGGCTTGGGGATCGGACCGCCGAAGATCAGCTGCCCGCCGGCGTGCCGGAAGCCGCCGTTGCAGAAGCCGATCCCGTTCTGGGACGGTGGCGGTGACAGCCTGAACCCGGCCTCACCGCTCTTGCCACCGGCGAGGAAGATGTTCGCCTGGGCGCGCCACTCGTTGCGGTCGCAGGTGGAGTTCGGGTCGAAGTCGCCGTTGATCCGGCCGCGCGCCTCGTAATGGAACTGCACGTCGCTCATGCGCAGCGGGCCGAGGTTGGCCTGCGGCACGTTGATGAGGAGGCTGTCGAAGACGGGCCCGGTGCCGTTGCGGCCGATGACCTTCACCGTGCCGGACGGCGGGTTGCTCCCGAAGACGCCGAAGTCCGGGGGCAGCCGCAGCGTCATCACCCGTGACGACACCCGCTGGCCGTTTATGCCTTCCAGGGCGAGTTCGACGGAGCCGTCGATCGTGAACCCGGCGATCGACGGGATGTCCTTCTTGCCGTCGTAGCGGGCGATCGCGGAGGACCGGCCGCAGGCGCAGTCCTGGCTCCGCGAGCCGGTCATGAAGAAGCCGCTCGACCCGGGGTCGTTCGTGAAGTTGAAGTCGAGCGAGCCGGTGCGGACCGTGAATCCGCCCCACTTCATCGTCGCGTTGCTCGTGACGATGCGGTTGAGCCGCGGGAACATCACCACGGACGCGCCGGACTTGGGCGTGATCGTGATGCCGTTGAGGTCGACCGTCCCCTTCGACACGTAGACGTCGTAGGGGATCTTGAACATGGCTTTCGCCTTGTCGCAGGTCTCCTGCTGCGACGGGTCGCTCTGCGCGCGCTTGCACAGGATCACGACGGTCTGGGCGTAGTCGAACGAGTCGTAGTGCGACGAGATGATCTGGCGCTCCGGGGCCGGCACGCCGGAGGCGTCGGCCTGGCGGGTGAAGCAGCCCTGGGCACTGGCGAGCGCCCACACGACGGTCTGCTGGGAGCAGAGGATCGAGAGGTCATTCGTGAGTGCCCGACCGCCCGCGGAGATCGTGGCGGCACTGATCTTCTTCGTCGAGCAGGTGGCGATGTCCGGCGGGATCGCGCTCCGGAGGGCCTTCGACAGCGACCCGAACAGCGACTTCCGCGCGCCGCCGAGGCTGAGGTTGAGGGTGCTGTTCAGAATCGTGCTCGACGCGTACTCCACCGGCGTGCCCGAGCCGGCGGTGATCGCCGTCAGGCTGACCGCCTTGGCGGCCGGGATCGCGGCGCTGACGGAGAGCACCGGCTGGCTGCCGGGGCAGGTGACGTCCGGGCGGCCGTCACCCCCGAGGTCCCACTGCAGCTGCGAGGCGTTCTGGGTGGCCGAGGCGTCGAGGACGATCGACCCGGGCAGGCTCGATCCGGCGGGGACCGAGGCGAAGACGGGCGTCGCGCGGGCCGGTTCGGGCGTGGGCTGCGGGGCCGGCGAGGGTTCCGGGGTCGCGACGGGCGTCGGGGTGGGCGAGGCAGAGGGCGTCGGCGTCGGCGTGGGCGTCGGCGTCGGCGTGGGCACCGGAGTCGGCGAGCCCGCGTCGGGGACGAGGACGGGCGAGGTCGGCCCGGGCGCCGCGGCGAGGCGGGCGAGTTCGGTCTGCGAGAGCGCGCGGTCGTAGACGCGGACGTCGTCGATCGGGCCGGGCCAGTCGCCGATGCCGCAAGCCGACTGCGGGTAGCCGTCGGCGTAGAAGGTGTTCCCTCCGCCGCCGCCGAGGTTGTAGTTGATCGGCTCGGTGCTGGTCTTCGTCGACCCGACCTGGGTGCCGTCGACGTAGAACTTCAGCGAGGTGCCGTCGAAGGTGCCGGCGACGAGGTGCCATGCGTTGTCGAAGACCTGGGCCGTGGTGGGCGCGTCGCTGAGGACGGAGCTGGTGGCCGTGCGCACGTAGAACCGCAGGCCCGGCATCGCGGTGTAGCCGGAGTAGATCGCGAACGACGAGCCGTTGCAGATGCCCGGGCCGTCGTCACCGCGGCCCGCGACGTACTTCAGGCGGCCGGGGTCGCCGTTCTGCTTGATCCACGCGAGCAGCGTCACCTTTGGGGGCGTCGGGCCGGGGTCGACCGTGGTGAGGGTGGTGTGGTTCGACGCGGACAGCGCCCCGCCGAACTTGCCCGCGGGGTCGATCGCCATCGACCCGGACGGCGTGCCGAGCGGGGCGTTCCCACCCGACGTGTCGTCGGTCTGATCGAGACCACCACCGACGTGCTTGGCATCCATCGGCCACTGCCCCAGCAGGGGCGAGGCAGCATGGGCCGACCCCGTCACGCCCAGCAGCGCGAGGAGGACGGCGAACAGCACGACGGGCGGGCGACTGATCACGGTGCCGACAAGCCTCCCACAGGCGCGTTCCCACTCGCAAGGAATTCAGTCGAGCTCACGTTCCGGATCCGGCGGAGCGGTATCCGGAACGATGTCGCGGCACGCCTCGGCCTCGCCAAAGTCCGAAATGCTCCAAGCCACTGCCACATCGACGCGGCGGCTGTGGCCGTGCGTAACGCACTGCAGCAAAGCTGGCGACTCGGCGGCGGTCTTCCGGCATACAGTGGTCGCCGTGCTCGTCCCGTACCCGCCTCACGATGGCCGCTAGCTCAGCCTCCGAGCGCGAGATCCGTGAACTCGTTCGGGCCGTCGCAGCCTCGGACGCTGTCGACGGCGAACACGGGGCAGGCATTGTCGAAGAGTTTTGGATTCCAAACGCGCACACGCGCGCAGACGTCGCCAGCGTCGGAGCAGAACTCTGCGCATACGAGATCAAATCCGCAGCTGACACCCTCAGACGCCTGCCTGCTCAGATTGAGTCGTTCAGCAGGATCTTCGATCGATGCACCGTCGTGCTGGCTCAACGCCACGTCGAGGCCGCCGAAGAGATGCTGCCTACCTGGTGGGGCGTTATCGAGGTTGTCGACGACGAAAACGGTCCGAGTCTCTTCGAGCGGAAAGCCAGCGGCGACAACCCGTCGGTCGATCTCGAGCTCCTGGTCCGCCTCCTGTGGCGGCGAGAGGTAGAGAACGTGCTCCGTGCGTATGGCGAGGAGCCTGACGTCAAGCGCGGTCGGATCGCGATGTGGAAGCAGCTCCTGTCTTGCGCGCCGGGTCACGGGATCCAGAGCGCAGTCCGCGACGCGATCGCTCGTCGCGAAGACACGTGGGTAGGTGGATCGGGACTCCAGCGGGTCGCCCTCAACTGCTCAGCTGTTCCTGAGCCAACGTGATGTGGTGCGCCATCCCGGCGGC
Organism: Patulibacter sp.; assembly: GCA_031119595.1. Classification (GTDB taxonomy): domain Bacteria; phylum Actinomycetota; class Thermoleophilia; order Solirubrobacterales; family Solirubrobacteraceae; genus JAGIBJ01. Next base: position 9,386 of record JAVHXX010000036.1, read on the forward strand.
TCGCCACATGCCTTGCGTTTCGGGCTCGATGAGCTCGTCGCCGCAGAGCGAGATCACCTTGTCGCCCCAGGAATAGTCAGCGCTCCGGAAGCACTTGTGGCGCATCAGGTCGCGACACAGGCCGGCGTACTGAGTCGTGCCGACCTGAGACGTCGGGCCCTTCCCGCGAGCGATGAGATACCTGTCCTCCGTGGTGTAGCGAATGTTGGACCGGCCGATTCCTCCCCTCTTGGTGTCGATCGCGGGCGGGCGGGGATTTTGGATTCCGTAGTCGCCGTAGTCGAGTCCGTCGCGTAGCCCGGACGAGAGCTTCGACCACAGCTGCCACTCTCGACGAGGCAAAAAGCGCGTCGAGTTCTCAGGCACCGCACCCAGCGACGATGGCATGGACCCGCCCGTGAGCACCACACGACGCCAAGAGCCCGATGCCACGTATCCCTCGAGCATGCGCTCGATGCGCCGCGCAGGGACGTCGAAGTCCTCGGTCAGGTAGCCGAGGTCGAACCAAAGATCAACGTCTTTGCGATCGAGGCCCATCTTGGCCACCCGATCATTTATCAGCGCGCTCAACTTCTTCCCACCCGGGACGGCTTTGCCGAGAAGAGGGACCCTTAGCGCAGCGCCTCGACCTTCGGTCATCGCTGCGTCCGCGACTGCGTTGAGACACCTATCGGATCCACTGATCCCCAACACCGGAATAAACCGGAGCCCTCGCTTTGATGCCTGCATATAGACGAGCGCGGCCGTGGTCAGCTTCTCCTGCCGAAACGACAAGAGTCGGTCTGGTTTAGCCCGGACGAAGTCGAGATAGAACATCTGCCCGTCGAGGGCTGGCACGAGCCGTTTGACCTGCTCCCGCACCGCATTCGCGCTAAGCGGGCGGGACTTCCCGCCGACGATCTGGATCGCCGGGGTCGCGTTCACCAGACCGCCGTCGGAGCGCAAATTCTCCAGTGCGCGCCGCTCGCCCGGGTAGTCCAGAAGCACAGGCATGTACCCACTCGGGGCGTAGCGGTCGCCTTCAGGCGCGAATAGAAGTTCCCTCTGCATCAAAGCGCTCCGTACCCTACTATAACGCCAAGGGTTATAGAAATGGGAGCGCGGGGCCGAAACATCGAAGTAGAATGGGTCGACCGAAAACTAGGCAAGGTGTGCTCAGGAGACTCGACCGGACGAAAGAAGTTCGGCGCACAGCGGTGGAAGCTCCTCCGTCGGCGACTAGGCGAGATCTTGAGCGCACCATCGCTCGCCGACCTGCGGGGCGTTGATCGGTTCCACGAACTCAGCGCCAACCGCTCAGGCCAGTACGCGATGGCTCTCGATGGCCCCTATCGTCTGCTTTTCGAGCCAGCCGACGAACTCGGATCCGCAGACGGGCATGTCGACGAAAGCGCTGTGCACCGAGTTCGGATCTTGGAGGTCGTCGACTACCATGGCTAGCACGAACACGTGGCAACCAAACTGGGCGCTTCTTCCCGGCGAAGTACTCGCAGAAGAGCTTGAGAACCGCGACATGTCTCAGTCGGAACTGGCCCGACGGATGGGACGTCCCGTTAAGACGATCAACGAGATCGTCAACGGGAAAGCGGCAATTACTCCCGAAACCGCATTGCAGCTTGAGCTGGCGCTGGGCATCTCATCCGGAATGTGGCTGGGCCTGGAGACGCATTACCGGAGCCAGATCGCTCGTGCCAAAGCACAGGATGAGCTGTCCAAGCACGTCGCGTGGGCGAAACAGTTTCCCCTTGCGGATCTTCGGCGCGCCGGTCTCCTCGGCGACGCCACAGGGCCAGACTTGGTTGGCGCGCTGCTCGGCTTTTTCGGCGTTAGCTCGGTCAAAGCCTGGAATGGACACTGGGTAGAACACGCCGCTTACCGCCGCGCCGAAAGCTTCGAATCGAACGAGTACGCAGTCGCCGCCTGGCTTCGGTGGGGCGAGCGTGCCGCCCTTGAGATGGAGGTCGAAGGTTTCGACAAGACACGGCTGACGGCCTTCGTCGTGAACATTCGCCCCCTGACTCGTGAGGAGCCTTTCAGCGATGTCCTCGAAGAGGTTGGCGAGGAGCTCGCGGCTTGCGGAGTAGCCCTTGTGCTCACTCCTGAACTGAACGGGACCCGCCTCAGCGGCGCAGCCCGCTGGCTGACTTCTAACAAGGCTCTGGTCCAAGTCAGCATGCGATACCGCTCCGATGATCAGTTCTGGTTCACGCTCTTGCACGAACTGTTCCATTTGCTCGACAGCCGACGGTCGGACCACCTGGATGGCGACGAGATCGCTACCGATGATGCAGCCGAGTCGCGCGTGAACGAGCAGGCCCGTGATCTCCTGATTCCCCCATACGAGTACGAGCGCTTCGTCAACGCCACGCCCGATCTGACCCGGGAGGCAGTCCGCGACTTTGCGAAAACGTTGTCTGTCTCTCCTGGAATCCTCGTCGGGCGCCTCCAACGTGACCGGCATCTCGCCCCTTCGACGTTGAACGACCTCAAACGGCGGATCGACTGGTTTTAGACATCCGAAGTTGCCGTGTTCCGCCTGGAGCGGACCGATCACTTCTCCAGAGATTTACGACACGAACCGAACGTCGGAATCCCCCAGATTTCGTCGTGAACCGCCGCTCGTGGGCATCGTCTCGCCCGGGCGCTAGGTAGCGGTCGATCCGTGTCCGCCAGTCCGACAGCCGCAGACGGCGGACCGACGGGGCGAGCACAGGTAGTACCCACGAGTGGCACCCGCACCCTCTTCAGGCGCGTAAATCACTCCAGAAACACGAAAGCCCCTGCGGCAGCAGGGGCTTTCGATGACGCGCCCGAAAGGATTCGAACCTTTGACCTTCGGTTCCGTAGACCGACGCTCTATCCAGCTGAGCTACGGGCGCATTGGGCGTGAGCCGGTAGGGGATGGTAGCTGGTTCTCGTTCCGCGCGACCCGCGGGGTCAGGCGGGGACGGCCGCGAGCAGCTCGCGCACCCTCGGGATGACCTGGGTGCCGTAGAGCTCGATGCCGCGCATCGAGGCCTCGTGCGGGAGCTGGCCGTTGGAGTAGCGGAGGTCGAAGCGGTCGACGCCGAGGGTCTTCACCGTCTTCGCGATCTTCTGGGCGACCGTCTCCGGGCTACCGACGTAGAGCGAGCCCGAGGCGATCTCCTGCTCGTACTCGCGGCGCGTGGCCGGCGGCCAGCCGCGCTCGGCCCCGATGCGGTCGCGCATGCCCTTGAAGTGCGGGTAGAGGATCTCGTGGGCCTCGGCGTCGGTGTCGGCGATGAAGCCGCCCGAGTGCACGCCGATCTCCTGGCGCTCCAGACCGAACTCCTCGATGGCGCGGCCGTAGAGGTCGATGAACGGCAGGAACCGCGACGGATCACCGCCGATGATCGCAAGCAGCATCGGCATCTCGTACCGCGCCACGCGAACCACGGACTCGGGGCTCCCGCCCACGCCGACCCACACCGGGATCGAGCCACCCTCCGTCTTCGGGTAGACCTGCTGGCCCTCGAGCGGCCCGCGGACGGTGCCCGACCACGAGATCGGCCCCTCGGAGCGCAGCTGCGCGAGGAGGTCGAGCTTCTCCTCGAAGAGGACGTTGTAGTCGGCGAGGTCGAACCCGAACAGCGGGAACGACTCCGTGAACGACCCGCGACCGACCGTCGGCTGGGCGCGGCCGTTCGAGATCGCGTCGAGCGTGGCGAAGCGCTCGTAGACGCGAACTGGGTCGTCGGAGCTGAGCACCGTCACCGACGAGCCGAGCTTGATCCGCTCGGTGCGCGCGGCGATCGCGGCAAGCACGACCTCCGGGGCGGAGACCGCGTAGTCGTCGCGGTGGTGCTCGCCGACGCCGAAGAAATCGACGCCGACCGAGTCCGCGAGGACGCCCTGCTCGACCGTGTTGCGCACGCTCTGCGCGTGACCGATCGACTCGCCCGCCGCATCGACGGTGACGTCTCCAAAAGTGTCCAGACCGAGTTTGACTTCCGACATGGGAAGGAGTCTAGCACCAAGCGGACCGCGGTCCGCTTATCTGGACGAAGCGCTCAGATCTTCACCTTCGTGAGGATCAGGTGGCCATGCCAGTTGAAATGCTGGGTGCACGACGTGCCGCCGTCGCTGCCGCACGATTCCGGCGGGCTGAGGCTCGGGGCGCGGAGCGTCTCGTTCGAGAGGTTGTCGACGATCTTGCCGTGGTTGAAGTCGGACTTGTCGAGGATCGAGAAGCCGGTGATCGGGTCGACGTCGCCGAGGTCGTCGCCGTTGCCGATGTGCGAGAAGCTCGCCACCCAGTCGTGCCAGAAGTCGGTCGTCGAGCAGGCCGTGCCCGCGTTGTCGCCACCGGACGTCGAGAAGCCGGGGAGCCCGATCGAGACCTGGAAGATGTACTTCCCGCTCGGCTGCACGCGACCCTCGATGCCGCCACCGGAGTTCAGGCCAAGGGTGCCGTTCGTCGCGCAGCTGCTCCCGGGATCCGAGCTCGTCGAGGTGACCGACCACTCGCCGGCCGCCTTCGACTTCTTCTCGTTCACCGGCGTCGAGACGGTCGACCCGCCCTGGCGGACGATGATCATCTTGTAGTACTTCACGTCCCAGTGGAACTGGGCCTTCACGGCCGTGCCGTCGCCGTTCGAGTCGGTGCCGTTCACGTCGTACCCGCCACTGCCGGTGAACTCGACGTTGTAGCCGGCGATCTTCGGGATCTTCGGCGCCTTGACCTTCGCGGAGGCCGGCGATGCGGCGCAGGCCGCAGCAGCAAGCAGGGCGAAGGGCAGGGCGGCGCCGAAGGCGCCGCGACGACGGAACGGGTTGGGCACGGCGAGACCTCGGACGGGCGGTGGTGGAGTCGCCACCCTAAACCTGTTCGGCGACGTCGCACGCATGGATTGGACGACTCGCTCGTACCGCCGGAATCCGAGCAGGTCGTCAGGAGCCGCCGCGGCGAACGGCGGCTCCGCTTCCACCGCCGGTCCTCAGTGCTGCACGGCCGCCATCGGATCGCCGAGCTGGGTCGCACCCTCGAGCTGCGTGAGGTCGTCGGCGTCGAGCGCGATGTCGCCCACGGCGAGGTTCTCCTCGAGGTGCGCGACCGACGACGTGCCCGGGATGAGCAGCATGCGGTCGTAGTGGGCGAGCAGCCACGCCAGCGCGATCTGCGACGCGCTCACGCCGTGCTTCTCCGCGACGCCGGCGATCACCGGGTCCGCGGCGAGGGCCTTCGGGCCGCCGGCGAAGGCGGACCCGAGCGGGAAGTACGGCACGTACGAGATCCCGTGCTCGCGGCAGAGGTCGAGCACGGCCTCGTCCTTGCGGTTGGCGACGCTGTACGCGTTCTGGATCTCGCCGAGCGGCGTGAGCGCCAGCGCCTCCTGCACGTGTTCGAGGCTCGCGTTCGAGATGCCGATCTGCCGCACCTTGCCCTCGTCGACGAGCGCCTTGATCGCTTCGACCTTGTCCGCGAGAGGCACGTCGGACGGGTGCTGGTCGTCCATCAGGCGGATGTTCACGAGTTCGATCTGCTCGATCCCCAGCGAGCGCAGGTTCTGCTCGACCTGGTCGCGGAGTTCCTCGGGCCGGTCGGCGGGCAGCCAGGCGGCCTTGTCGTCGCGACGGGCGCCGACCTTCGTGACGAGCTTCAGGCCGTCGGCGTAGGGATGGAGCGCCTCGCGGATGAGGTCGTTGACGACGTCCGGGCCGTAGAACTGGGCGGTGTCGATGTGGTCGACGCCGAGCTCGACCGCGCGCCGCAGCACCGCGATCGCCTCGGCCTTGTCGCGCGGGGGCCCGAACACGCCGGGGCCGGCGAGCTGCATCGCGCCGTAGCCGATCTGGCTGACGGGCTGGTCTCCGAGGAAGCTGGTCTTGGTCATGGATCCAGCATGCGCCCGATCGGGACCGAGGACCAGAGACCGGGGTGTCCTGGGACGGTCAGGGCGACCCCGGACGCGCCAGCGGCGCGCTGGTCAGACGCGGATGAGCACGGCGGATCGCGGCGTACAGCCGTCCTCAGGCGATCGGGCCCAGCTCGTCCGTTTCGCCGCCGACGAGCTCCGCGCGCAACGCAGAATCGGCCTGGGCGAACTCCAACCGACGGAGGAGCTCCGCAGTCGCGAGCGGTCGACGACGTGTCGGCGAGCCGTGCGGCACGACGCAAGCGACGGGCCGGCCATTCGACGTGACGATGAACGACTCGCCCGCTTCTACTCGTCCGACGACGTCTTCGGCCCAGCGACTCAGTTCTTCGACGGTGACGTCGGTCATGACGAACTCGCCCCGATCTACGAACCCGTGGCGGCGAGCCAACCGTCGGTCATGTGCGGCAGCAGGTAGGTCTTCACGTCCGCGTCCGTGCCGGGGACCCTGCTTCCGTTGACGAGATCGTTCTGGTTGTCGTAGTGGGTGCCGGTCTTCTCGATGAGCGTGACCGGGAAGCCGGCAGCCTTGAGGGTGTTCGTCTCGGACCGCACCGTGCTGATCGGATAGGTGTCGTCCTGGAGGTGGGCCAGGTGCACGACCGGGAACTTCGCCGACGCCGCCTGCGCCTCGGCCGCAGTGGCGCCGGAGTCGCGGAAGGGGGTCGTGTTCTCGACGATGATCCCCGCGAACATCGACGGGTGGTCGAGCGCCATGCGGTACGACATGTCGCCACCGCTGGAGTAGCCGCCGAGCACGATGCGGCGGCGGTCGATGTTGAAATGCGTCTCGAGGTTCGCGATCGCGGCAAGCACCGTCGCGGGCTGGGAGTTCACGTCCCAGCAGTTGCCGTCGGCTCCGCCGGGCGCGAGCCCGATGTAGGTCTGGCCATCGCCGACGGTCGCGTTCCAGAGCTCGTCGGCGCTGACGCCGCCGCAACCGTGCATCCACACGAGGAGCGAGATCGGGGTCTTGTTGGAGGCGTCGTAGGCGGCGGGCACGTAGACCGAGTCGGCACCGATCTGGAAGACGTCGTCGGTGGGATGCGCGATCGGCGCCGTGGGCACGGTTGACACAGGGCCCGGCGTGGGCGTCGCCGTGGGCGCCGGGGTCGGCGTCGCGGTCGGGCCCGGTGCCGGCGCGGGGGTCGGGGTCGGGCTCGGGGTCGGGGTGGGACTTGCCGGCGGGCT
>JAVHXX010000551.1 GCA_031119595.1 Patulibacter sp.
ACCGAATCCAGCTCGAACCTCTTCCGGGTTCGCTTCGACGACGACCACCGGACGGAGGTGGAGGAGGTCGTGCACGTCCTCGAGACGGTCGCCGCGCGGCTCGAGGCCCACGGGTTGGTGCTGCCGCAGCATCCGACGATCGTGGTCCACCCCACCGCGTTCTCGCTCGGCCTGGCGCAGCCCGCGTTCATCGCGGCGCAGAGCATGACCGAGTCGAACGGCCGCCGGTACCTGGCTTCCTGGGCGTCCGGTTCGACCCTCCACCTGATCGCCCCGTCACGGCTGAGCCGCGGCACCGAGGGTCACATCAGCATGCGTGAGGCCCTCGACCGCGCCCCGGCGTGCGGGCTCGCCCACCTCGCCCTCGGCCACGCCAACCCCGGCCTGTCGCTCCAGCGCGCCCTGCGACGACGGCAGTGGTTCTGGCTGGCGTGGGGCGCCGGCCAGACGCTCGTCGGCCAGGTCCCGATGTTGGCCTCGTCGATCGCGGTCCGTCGCCGCGAACGCCGTGCGCTCACGATCACCCCCGCGGCGCGCGACGCCGTCGTGCTCGGCGGGTCGTTGGTCGAGCTGGTGCTCCGGGAGCGTGGCCTCACCGGTCTCGTCGCGCTCCTGCGCGATCCGCTTCCCCCATCGCCGCAGGCCTGGGTCAACCGTGCGCTGTCACGTCTCGGCTCGACCGAGCGTGACGTCCGTTGGCGGATGCTGCTCGACGAACTCGACGAGACCCGCACGGCCGTCCTCGCGCGAAAGACCGCGGAGGAGATGGCCCGTGCCGAGGCCGAGCGCGAGGAACAGGAGCGGTTCGAGGCGGCGATGTCGGCCACGGCCGCGGCGCAGGCCGAGGCGGCCCGGGCCGCCGAGATCGCCGAGCTCGATGCCGCAGCGGCCCGGGCCGCCGCGCGGTCCGCAGCGCGCCGTCACCGCGACTGAGGCCGCCATCCCGTCGCCGTGTCCGGCAGCTGCGCGCGAGCAGCACCGGCCGGTGCGAGACGGCTCAGTCGTCGACGGCTTCGCGGTCCGGATCGAGGTCGTCGAGGATCGGCTGCACCACGGCGCGCGCCTCGAGTTCGAGGTGCGCGGGCACGAGGATGTCGCGCGGTCCGGCGGCGAGCATGTCGGGGACGTCGAAGCCGCGGGTGCGACCGTAGAACGCGGGCACGCCGTGGTCACGGAGCATCGAGATCAGCAGCTCGCACTCGGGCTGGTTCCGCGCGACCGCGCAGCGGACGAAGTCCGGCTCCTTCGAGCTCCCGAACAGGCGAGCCCAGAGGCCCATGTCAGCCGGCGATCGCGACCGGGACGTCGGAGACCTGGCCGTCCTCGATGAGGTACGACTTGACCTCGGGCTGACCGGTCTTCATGCCGACGATCAGCCACTCGATGCCGGGCCAGCCGGCGGCGAAGTTGATGTCCGTCTGGGACGGGTACGGGGCGCTGCGGGTGTGCGAGTGGTAGATGCCGCCGAGCTCTTCGCCGGCATCCTCGATGTCGTCGATCATCGACAGCAGCGCCTTGCCGGAGATCTCGAAGCGCAGCGGGCTGTGGGCCTCGTTCACGGCCGGCAGCACGCGCGTGACGACGTCGCCGTTGACGGCGATGAGGCCACAACACTCGTCGGGGGCGTCACGCAGGGCGTGCTCGGTGATGAGCTCCAGGTGCTCGGCGGAGATCTGCATCAGCCGCGCGGGATCTGCGGGTCGTGCGGGTGCCGCCCGACCTGGTCTTCCTTGTCGGCCTCACCCGAGAGGGCATCCTTGAACTCGCGGATGCCCTTGCCGAGCGACTTGCCCGCCTCGGGCAGCTTCTTCGGGCCGAGGACGAGCAGGGCGATGATGAGGATGACGATCAGCTCGCCGGGGCCGACACTGGTCATCGGGTTACCACCACAGGGTCGAGTCGAGGTTCTGGACCTCTTCGATCGGCAGCGTGTAGATGCCACTCGAGAGGTATTTCCAGCCGTCGTCGCAGACGACGAAGACGACGTTGCCCTCGTCCATCTCGTTCGCGATGCGAACGGCGACGCGGGCGATCGCGCCGGAGGACACGCCGGCGAAGATGCCCTCCTCGTCGAGGAGCTTGCGCGTCCAGAGGATCGCATCCTCGTTGGTGACGAAGATCTTCCGGTCGAGGAGGGAGATGTCGATGATCGGCGGGATGAAGCCGTCCTCGAGGCTGCGCAGCCCCTGGACCGGTTCGCCCTGCATCGGCTCCGCGGCGACGATCGTGACGCGGTCGCCGAGTTCTTCCTTGAAGCGGCGGGCGTGGCCCATGAGCGTGCCGCCGGTGCCGAGGCCGGCGACGAACGCGTCGACCTGGCCGTCGAGCTCGTCGAGGATCTCGACGGCGGTGCCGTGGTAGTGGGCGTTCGGGTTGGCGATGTTGCCGTACTGGTACGGCATGTAGTACTCGTCCGGGCTGGCCGCGGCCATCTCGTTCGCGAGGGCGACGGCGCCGTTGGAGCCCTGGTCACCCGGCGAGTAGACGATCTCGGCGCCGTACATCTTCAGGAGCTGCGTGCGCTCCTGGGTGACGTTGTCGGGCATGACGACCTTGAGCTTGTAGCCCTTGCGCTTCGCGATCATCGCGAGGGCGATGCCGGTGTTGCCGGAGGTCGGCTCGAGGATGGTGATGCCGGGCGTGAGTGCGCCCTTGGCCTCGGCGTCGTCGATGAGGGCCTTCGCGACGCGGTCCTTGACCGACCCGGTCGGGTTGAAGGATTCCATCTTGGCCCAGATGCGCACGCCCGGCTTGGGCGACAGGCGCTTGAGCTCCACGAGGGGTGTGTTGCCGATGGCTTCGACGATGTCGGAGTATCGGCCGCCACACGGCTTGTTCTGCAGCGGAGGAACGCTCATCAGACCCGGGAGTCTAGCCAGTACTCCGCGTCGCATCGACGGACCGCGCGCCGGGCCCGCGTGGGCTGTGAACCACGCCCGCTACGCGAGCCATCGCGGAGGAGATTCGCCGCGCGGACCGCCAACGCGAACCCTCCGTCAATCACCCACGCTGGGCGAGCCATCGTGGATGAGATTCGGCCGCCGCGCGGAACAACGAGT
>JAVHXX010000552.1:0-945 GCA_031119595.1 Patulibacter sp.
TCTTCCAGCCGAATCCCGACATCATCTGGGTCGGGACCGGCGAGACGTGCGTCCAACGGGATCGTGATGTCAGTGGACCGCCGGAACGCGATGACCAGTCGCTCCGCGTCGTCGACGTGGGAGCACGTGGCAATGACGGACTCGGCACCCCGGGACCGCTCGATGACGTCGAACCCCGTCGAGACTCGGTCGATCCGGAGGGACACCTCGTGGTCGCCGCACTCGAAGAGCGTCTGCGGCCCGCGCCTGATGCCGTGCAGGGACGCCGGAGCATCCGGTCGGTTGCCGGTCAGACGGCCGAGCGCGGGAGCGTGCGGAGCATCGTCTGCGCTCGCCGCCCGAGGACCGCTCGCGACCTCGAATGCTCGGATCGAGCCAGCTTGCAGCCCGCACCAGGCGATCGACTCGAGCTCGACGGTCGCCACCGTCGCGAACGCGGCGGCGTCCCGGCTGCGGAGCATGCTGAACCTCGAATGCTCCGGTGGGTCGTCCGAGGTCCGCGTGATCGTGATCACGGAGCCGTCGACGGTCGCCGACGTGCCCGCGGGGTCATCGTCCACGGTCCGCCGGACCCACTCCTCCGTCGAGAGCCCCTCCGCAGCGCGGAGCTCTCGCACGGCCTGCAGCGCGATGTACCGCGCGGCGTCCTCCGGAGCGTCGAAGACGGTGCCGGTCTCCGCGACGACGCCGCGCGAGAACCCACGCTCCACCACACCCCCGGGGAGCTCGTCGAACCGGAAACGTGTTTCGAGGTCGCCGAACTCCACCCGGTCGGGTTGCACCGTCGCGTCGTCGAACCCGACGCGTGCGAGGAGGTGACGCAGCACGGCGAGTGTTCGATCACTGAAGACCCGCTCGTGGAGCAGACTCGTGCGACCCGTCACGACGGGTCCGTGGATGTCGTCCGAGAGAGCGCCGTCACCTCGTTGGCGTGCAGGGTGAACG
>JAVHXX010000552.1:955-3051 GCA_031119595.1 Patulibacter sp.
CGATCACTGAAGACGCGCTCGTGGAGCAGAAACGCGAGCCTGGTGGCACCGGCGTCTGCGCCGACGATCACGACGAACCGGGCTCGATGGTCGCCGCGATGCGGTTTGCCAGGTCCTCGTCGATGACGTGCGGGTAGTTCGAGCCGTACTCCCACCAGGAGGAACAGACATCACATCGGTAGAGGTGGCACTGGTACTCGAGGCTGACGCCGATCAACTTCGGCTGGTCAGAGGTCGAGATCCAGAACTCACGACAGAATCTGCACCCCTGATCGTGGAACGGGATCGTCTCGGGCATCCGCTGCGGTGGCCCGTCAGCTGGACCGCGGCGCACTGGCCACGATCGACTCGACGACCTCGGGGTCGATCTGGAAGCCGTCGGCCGACCCCGGATCGATCACCACACCGCCGCCAGGTCGGACACGCCGGAGAACGTCCAGGCCGCTCATCGTCGTCGCGTACGGCGCCATGTCTCCGAGCGAGGACGCCCGCTCCAACGTGGTGAACACCGCCACGTACGTGACCGCGCCGACCGCGTACGTCACGGGCTCGAACGCACCGCGACCATCGTCGAGGGCGGCGCCGGACGGGACGACGACTGGCGCGACCACGAACGTGCCGAGGAGACCACGGAAGTCAAGATCGCCCGAGCGGGCTGCCTGGACCGCGTCGGTGAGACTCGGTGGTGTCGAGCTGCCTGGCACGTCTGCTCCCTGTTGCTCTCGCGGATCAACCATAGATGAGGATGGGCTCCCAGTGCCCGCCGTCGAGGAGCTTGAACACGACCGAGCCGGCCGGCATCGGGATGCCGCCCTCGACGACGAACTCGCGAGTCTCGTTGATGAAGAACTCGCCACCGATCTTGACCGCGGTGTGTCCGCCCGGGACGAAGTGCTCCCAACCACCGGCGTCGGCGAACGTCGGGAGTCGCGCGGCGAGCCCGTCGACGGGCACGACGACGCCGAACACGTCGCCGCCGGTCTGCCATGCCTTCATCGCCGACGGGGCCATGCCCGACTCGATGCTGGCGCTCAGCGCATCCGTCACCTTGGCGGCGTCCGCCTCGGGCATCATGAACATCGCGTCGCCCGGCCGGCCGAGGGTGGCGTTCGCGCGCTCGAAGTACTGCAGCTGCTCCGCCCCGAAGAAGCGCACTCCGCTCTTGACCTCAGGCATCCAGTCAGGAGTGACGTGGGGGTTGTCGCCACCGCCGTCGCCGCTGCCTGACGTCGGCTGGTCGCCGCCGTGCAGCTCGCCGGGAGCGCCGCCGCCCGCAGGGGTGTCGCCACCGGACTCGTGCCCGGGTGCCGTCCCGTCGCCGCCGTGCCCCGATGCGCCGTCGCCGCCGTGGCCGGACGCGCCGTCGCCGCCGTGCCCCGATGCTCCGTCGCTACCGCCGTGCCCGGTCGACCCGTGGCCGCCGCCGTGGCCACCGGTCGACTCGGACTCCGAGCCACCGTGCGTCGTCGTGCTCTCACCGTGCCCGCCGTGCCCACCGGCCCCGACGAGCTCCGGCTCGCGCACCGGCGGCGCCTCGACCGTCGAACCACCGGCGTGCGCGTGCGCGTTCGCATCGGCGGCCGACTCCGACCGTGCCGGCGGGACCTCGGCGTCGCCGCCGTGGTGGCCGTGCACGAAGTCCCCGAGCCCGGTCTTGAAGTCGGCGATCTTGCCGGTGAAGCCGTGCAACGAGTCACCGAGTCCGGCGGAGACGATCCCCTTCAGGTCCCCGAGCTTCGGGAGCACCGACGTCAGGCCCTTCGAGGCCCAGGCCCCCGCGTCGACCAGGTCGAGGAACTTGCCCGCCTTGCCGACGGTCCCCGCGACCTCGCCCACCTTGCCGAGCGCGCCGACCTTGCCGACCTCGCCGGCGACCGGGATGAGCAGGGAGCCGACGCCCCAGATCGCCTGGCCGGCTGCGGTGCCCGGGTCCTTCGCCCACTCGTCCCAGCCGACGGTCGCCTTGCCGAGGCCCTTCCAGGCCTCGCCGGCGTTGCCCCAGCTCCAGGAGTCGTCCGCGGCGTTGTAGCCGATGAGCGACCCCATGCCCTTCCACGAGTCCGTGAGGGTGTCGAGGTGCCAGCCGGTGCCGTCGA
>JAVHXX010000553.1 GCA_031119595.1 Patulibacter sp.
AGCGGTCGTCGTGCTCCGGCGTGGCCGGATCCATGGCGACGAGCGGCGGCAGCTTCAGGCAGTGCTCGTGGGCGTGGGGGCAGCGCGGCGTGAACGGGCAGCCGTTGGGCAGCTGCTTCGGCGACGGCGGCGCGCCGGCGATCGCCGGGAGCCGCTCGAGCCTCTCGCCCGTGAGCGGCGGGATCGAGCCGATCAGTCCCCACGTGTACGGGTGGCGCGGATCGTCGAAGAGCTCCTCGACGGGCGCGCGCTCCACGATCCGGCCGCCGTACATCACGGCGACGCGGTCGGCGGTCTGCGCGACGACGCCGAGGTCGTGGGTCACGAGCAGGACCGACATGCCGGTCTCGTCGCGGAGTTTCAGGATCAGCTCGAGGATCTGCGCCTGCACGGTGACGTCGAGCGCCGTGGTCGGCTCGTCGGCGATGAGCAGCTCCGGCGAGCAGGACAGCGCCATCGCGATCATCACGCGCTGGCGCATGCCGCCCGAGAACTCGTGCGGGTAGGAGTTGACGCGGTCGGCGGGGCGCGGGATCCCCACGACGCCCATGAGGTCGATCGCCCGCTGCTTCGCCTCCTTCTTGGAGACGGATTCGTGGGCGAGGATCTGCTCGGCGATCTGCTTGCCGATCCGGTGGACCGGGTTCAGCGACGACATCGGGTCCTGGAAGATCATCGCGATCCGCTTGCCGCGCACGCCCTGGAGCTGCCGGTTCGTGGCGGTCAGCAGTTCGAGGTCGCCGAGCTTCGCGCTGCCGGTGATCGTCGTGTACCGGTCGCGGGTGAGGCCGAGGACCGTCGTCGAGGTGACCGACTTGCCGGAGCCGGACTCGCCGACCAGCGCGAGCACCTCGCCGCGGGCGATGTCGAGCGAGACGCCGTTGACGGCACGCACCTCGCCCTCGTCGGTCCCGAACGTGACGCTCAGGTCGGAGATGCTGAGGAGCTGTTCGCCGGCGGGTGCGTCCTGGGTGCCGACGACGTCGGCGAGATCGGGGGTGGGGGGCTGCGTCACAGGCGGATCCGGGGATCGAGGAAGGCGTAGAGGATGTCGATGAACGTGTTCAGCACGACGATCACGGTGGCGCCGAACAGGGTGATCTCGAGCACCGGCGGCACGTCGAGGCTGGCGATCGACTGCGCGAAGTACGCGCCGACCCCGTTGAGGTCGAAGACCGATTCGGTGAGCACGGCGCCGCCACCGAGCAGCAGGCCCACGTCGAGCCCCCACAGGGTGACCATCGGGATGAGCGCGGTCCGCAGGGCGTGGTGGATCAGCACCTGCCGCTCGGGCAGGCCCTTGGCCCGCGCGGTGCGGACGTGGTCCGAGCGGAGCGCGTCGACGAGGTCGCCGCGGAGCACCCGCGAGTAGATCCCGATGAAGAGCACCGCGAGCACGAGGCACGGCAGCAGCAGGTGGTAGAGCCATTGCCCGACGCCACCCTGGGCGATCGTCACGTATCCGCCCGCCGGGAAGATGTGGAGCTTGCTGCCGAGGTAGTAGCTCGTGATCGCGCCGAGACAGACCACCGGCATGGAGATGCCGGTGACCGCGAAGGCGTTGATGACCCGGTCGGCGACGGAGTTCGGTCTGAGGGCGCTCAGCGCTCCCAGGGCGATGCCGCCGATGAGCATGAAGAACGCCGCTCCGACGGCGAGGAAGATCGTCTTCGGGAGACCCTGCTTGATGCGGTCGGTGACGTTGTCGCGCTGGGCGTACGAGATGAGGTCGCCGCTGAAGACCTTCTGCATCATCTTCACGTACTGGTCCGGGAGGGGCTTGTCGAAGTCCCAGTCGCGGCGGATGCCGGCGACCTGCGTGACCGTCGGGTTCTTGCCCGCCATGCGGATGGCCGGGTCGCCGTTCGGGATCACGTTGAAGATCACGAACGTCAGCACGGACACCGCGAAGAGGACCGCGATCATGCCGATGATCCGGCGCAGGACGAAGGCGATCATCGCTTGTCTCCTTCCGCGGCCCGGAGCGTGCCCCGGGGATCGAGTGCCTCACGGACGACGTCGCCGATGATGTTCAGCGAGAGGATCGTGGCGACGAGCACCAGGCTCGGCACGATCGTGAGGTGGGGCGCGGAGATGATCTTGTCGAGGCCGTCGCTGATCATCGTGCCCCACGACGCCTGCGGCGGCTGCACGCCGGCGCCGAGGAACGACAGCGCCGCCTCGAGGGCGACCGTCTGGGAGATGACGATCGGTGCGAGGACGAGGAAGCTCGTCACGAGGTTCGGGAAGATCTCGCGCCGCAGGATCTTCGTGCCGCTCGCATCCTGGGACACCGCGGCCTCCACGAATGCCCGCTCCCGCAGCGACAGCACGATGCCGCGCGTGGGTCTGGCGATGTAGACGACGTTGACGACGCCGATGATCAGCGATGGCAGCCAGAGCGACCCGCTGTGGATGTGGATGAACCAGATGTTCAGGCCGTCGGTCGCCGTCGCGACGCCGAGCGCGACGCCGAGGAGGATCACCGGGAAGGCCCAGAGGAGGTCGAGGATGCGCGAGATCACGGTGTCGACCCAACCGCGGTAGAACCCGGCCAGCATGCCGAAGATCGAGCCGATGAGGATCGAGATGAAGGTCGCGACGACGCCGATGAAGAGCGACGTACGGCCCGCGTAGAGCAGGCGCACCATGACGTCACGGCCGTTGCCGTCGGCGCCGAGGAAGAACTTCGAGCCGTACGTCGGGCCGATCGGGATGCCGGCGTACGAGACGACGTTCGTCTCCTTGCCGTCGATCCTGATCGAGTCGGAGAGGTGGTTCGCGTATTCGGAGGTGTGGGCGATCTGGTGGGCGTACAGCGGCGCGCCGAGCGAGGTCAGCACGACGATCAGCAGCACGACGAAGGCGACGATCGCGCCCTTGCTGCTGCGGACGCGACGGAGGGCGATGCGGCCCGGCGTCGAGACCTGCGGCACCTCGGCGAAGGTGGCCGCGCCGGTCGGCGAGACGGCGGGGGCGTCGGGTTCGGTGGAAAGGCTCATGGGGGGAGGCCACGAACGGGGTGCCGGGCCGGACGGCCCGGCACCC
>JAVHXX010000554.1 GCA_031119595.1 Patulibacter sp.
GCGCGGCTGCCACCGCACCAGCCCCGCATCGTGCGCGCCCCACTCGGCCGTCGGCGGTTGTGGGCCGAGGCCGAGGAAGCTCAGTCCCGACCCGACGCTGATCGCGGCCCCGACGCCGATCGTCGCGAGCACGATGACCGGCCCGATGGCGTTCGGGACGATGTGACGGACCACGGCCTGCGGCCGGCTCCACCCGAGCGCGGTCGCGGCTTCGACGAACGCCGAGCCGCGGATGCGCAGCACCTCGCCGCGGACCAATCGGGCGTAGCCGGGCGTCGAGATGACCGCGATCCCGAGGATCGAGTTGCGCGTGCTCGGCCCGAGCGCCGCGATGAGCACGAGTGCGAGGAGGAGCCCCGGGATCGACAGGAAGACGTCGAGCACGCGCGTGACGACGGCGTCGAGCACCTTGTTGCCCTGCGCCGCGAGCGTCCCGAAGACGATCCCGAACACGAGCGCGAGTGCCGAGGCACTCACGCCGATCAGCAGCGACGGTCCGGCGCCGTGGACCACGCGCGAGAACACGTCGCGGCCGTTCTGGTCGGTCCCGAACAGGTGCGCCCCGCTCGGCGCCCGGAGCGAGTCGATCGCGTTGCCGGCGTTCGGGTCGGCGTGCGTGTAGACCGACGGCACGACCGCCGCGAGCACGATCAGCGCGAAGAACACGGTGGCGACGGCGAGCCCCGGCGGGAACGGGAGTCGGCGGCGCGCGCGGGTGCGGATCGGCGCGACGAGCGGCGCCGGACCGGCGACCCCGGGCGCCGTGGTCGTTGGGGTGCTGCTCATGCCGTGGCCTTCCGCAGACGGGGATCGAGCCACTGGTAGAGGGCGTCGATCGCGATGTTGATGACGACGTAGAAGAGCGCCGCGACGAGCGTGATCCCGATGATGAGCGGGAAGTCGCGGGCGCCGAGGGCGTTGACGAGGAGCCGGCCGAGTCCCTGGCGGGAGAAGACCTGCTCGACGACGACCGCCCCGCTGATCAGCGCGCCGGCGATCCAGCCGGACAGCGTGACCAACGGCAGGATCGCGTGGCGCAGCACGTGCCGTACCAGGACGGCCGACTCGCTCAGCCCGCGCGTGCGGGCCGTGACCACGAAGGGTTCCTCCGAGACCTTCTCGAGTCCCTCACGGAGCACCTGCGTGAAGATCGCCGCCGGCGCCGAGGCCATCGCGATGACCGGCAGCACGAGGCTCGAGATCCCGCTCGATCCGACCGACGGGAACCACTTCAGTCCGAAGGAGAAGACGGCCAACAGGAGGATCCCGAACCAGAAGGTGGGGATCGAGACCAGGACGACCTCGATCGCCGACGACGCACTGCGCAGCCACCGGCGGCGGCGGTTGGCCGTGAGCAGCGACACCACGATCGCCACGAGGAACGCGACGACGACCGAAGACACGAGCAGTTCGACCGTCGGCAGCAGCTGCTGCCCGATCGCACTGGACACCGACTGCCGCAGCGCATACGAGGTGCCCAGATCGCCCCGGACGAGGTGACCGAGGTACGAGCCGTACCGGCTGAGCGCGGAGTCGTCGAGGTGGTAGTCGGCGATGATCTGCGCCCGGACCTGCGGGCTCACCTGGGAGGGCCCCGTGATCGCGAGCACCGGGTCGCCCTTGACGAGCGTCAGGGCGAGGAAGGTGACGGTGACCGCACCCCAGAGCACGAGCACGGCCTGGGCGACCTGGCGGACGAGCCAGGCCGCCGCCAGGCGCCCGCCGCTGACGCGGCGGGCGCTCTGGGCGCGGACCACACCCGACGGTGCGGTCCGCGCTGGATCGGCGACGGTGGGCATCAGCTACCGAGCCACGCGTCGTAGAACGTCGGGAAGGCCTGCGGCTCGAAGACGACGCCCTGGACCTTCGCGCTCTCCCCGAGCACGTACTGGAACTGGTACTGCGGGAACACCGCGGCGTCGTCGGCGATGATCTGCTGCGCCTTGGCGTAGGTCGCCTTCTGCTGCGTCAGGTCGGTCTGGTCGAGCGCCGTCTTGAAGAGGCCGTCGACCTCCTTGTTCGAGAAGCGGCCGATGTTCGTGCCGAAGCCCGTCTGCGGCGTGGCGATGTTCTCCGAACCGAAGAGCGTGCGGAGGGCGTCCGGTGAGGCTCGCTGCCAGCTGAAGTCGGCGAGGTCATAGCCCTTGCCGGACCCGACGAACCCGTAGTACTGGTCGATCGTGACGTTCTTGTTCACGACGTTGATGCCGATCTCCTTGGCCGCGGCCTGGATCTGGTCGGCGAGGACGTCGCGCTGTTCACGCACGTACTGCTTCAGGAACGGGTGCACGAGCGTGAGCTCCTGGCCCGCTGCGTTCACGCGGATGCCCTGCGCGTTCTTCTTGCTCCAGCCGGCTTCGTCGAGGAGCTGGTTGGCCTTGGCCGGGTCGTAGGCGTAGGCCGACGCACTCTGCGGGTCGTAGCCGACGGTCGCATTGCCCAGCGGACCCTGTGCCGGCGGGAACACGCCGAAGTAGAGCTTCTTCACGATCGTCGCGAAGTCGATGCCCGAGCGGAACGCCTGGCGGACGCGGATGTCCTTGAACGGCCCGTCGGTCTGGTTCGGGTAGTACGAGTAGTTGCCGCCCGGCGCCGGAGCCGTCTGGATCTTGAAGGCCGAGTTCGCCTTGAGGCTCTTCACGTCGACCGGCGGGACGCTGGCGATCGCGTCGAGCTGACCGCTCGTGAGCGCGCCGTACCGCGAAGCGTCCTCGGGCACGACCGACACGTCGATCCCGGCGAGGTAGGCCTTGCCGGTGTGCTTCGCATTGCCCGGGCCCCAGGCATAGGCGTCGTTGCGGACGTAGTCGATGCCCTTCTGCGGGGTGTAGCCACCGTCGCTCTTGAACGGCCCGGACCCGACGATCTTCGAGCAGAGCTTGTCCGGGGACTGCTTGAGCGTGTCCGGGGCCTCGATGCCGAGGTAGGCCGTCGCGAGGGTCGGCAGGAAGGCCGAGTTCGGGGACTTGAAGTGCACCTCCACATGCGTCGGGTCGACGACCGTCGTGCCCGTGTACGTGGCGATCGTGCCGGCCG
>JAVHXX010000555.1:0-2153 GCA_031119595.1 Patulibacter sp.
GTGTCCGCCCAGGCGAGTCTCGGGCCCCGCAGCCACGCGCCGCGAGCCTCCGGCGTCAGGACCAGACGCGGCGGATGCCCCAGGAACCGGTCCAGGTCTCGTCGGGCTCGAGCCAGCGCAGCCCCTCGCCGGAGTTGAGCGCGTTCGCCGGCGCCGTCATCGGCTCCACCGCCACGGCGAGCCCGGTGCCGTCGCCGCGGGGGAACTCGCGGGAGGTGAACACCTGCACGTACGGGAACGACGCGTCCTGCCAGAGTTCGACCCCGTCGCCCTCCGGCCCGTGCAGCGTCGTGCGGCGGACCCCCTCGGCGTCGGACGTGACATCGGTGTAGGCGGTGTCGAGGTCGGCGTCCCCGGCGCGGACACCGCTGCGGAGGTCGAACGCGGTCCCGTCGACGGCCACCGTGCCGTTCGGGATCTTCTGGTCGTCCACGGTGAAGGCCGTGGCGGCGTCGAGCCGGACGACGAGGTCCTCGGCGGGGGTGTCGCCGGCGCGGAGGTAGGGGTGTGCACCGATCGCGAACGGCGCCCGGACGCCCGAGCGGTTCACGACCTCGTGCGTGATGCGGATGCCGTCGTCGACGAGCTCGTGGTGCACCCGGGTCTCGAGGGTGAAGGGCCAGCCGTGCTGCGGGTGGATCGTGGCCTCCTGCAGCACCGACGACTCGGTCTGGTCCACGACCCGGTACGGCGCGAAGCGGAGCAGCCCGTGCGAGGCGTTGCCGTACTTCGGCTCGGAGACGTCGAGCTGCTGGCGCTTGCCGTCGAGCTCCCACACACCGCCCGCGACCCGGTTCGGCCAGGGCGCGAGCACGATCCCGTTCGCCCCCGGCGGCTGCGCGGTGACCGGGAACGGCTCGGTCAGGTCGAACCCCGCGACGCGGAGTTCCCGGATGCCGGCGGCCACCTCGGTGACGACCGCCTCGACGACCCCGTCGGGTCCGGCGTGGCGGAGGTGGTACTGCCCTCCGGTGGGAGCTGCGGTCATGCGGTCTCGTTCCTTCCTGCTGTCTGCTCGTCGCTGCCGTCCGCCACGACCACCTCGACGCCGGCCGCCCGGATCGGGGCGACCTGCTCCGCCGTGGTCCCGGCGGTGACGACGACGTCGATGTCCTCGAGCGCGCGGACGACCCCGATGTGGGCCCGGCCGAACTTCGACCCGTCCGCGACGACGACGGTACGCCGGGCCGTGGCCGCGAGCATGCGCTTCGCCTCGGTCTCGGGCAGGTTCACGTTCGTCAGGCCGTGCGCGACGTCGAGTCCGGTGCCGCCGAGGAACACGACGTCGGCGGCGATCAGCGGCAGCAGCGTGTTGTTGAACGGCGCGACGAGGGAGTGCTGGAGCGGGCGCAGCGTGCCGCCGGTGACCACGACGGTGAAGCGCGGCACCGCGGCCTCGAGCGCGAGGGCGGTCGTCAACGAGTTCGTGACCACGGTGACGTCGACCAGGTCCTCGCGGGCGACCAGCGCCGACGCGACCGCCGCGGGCGTGGTGCCGACGTCGAGCACGACGCACTGTCCGGAGCGCACGAGGGCGGCCGCGGCACGGCCGATCGCGGCCTTGGCGACCTGGTGCTCCACGGCGGTCTCCTCGAACGGACGCTCGCCGGAACCGGCCCCGAGGCGGACGGCACCGCCGTGCACCCGCCTGAGCCGCGCCTCCAGGTCGAGGGAGGCGAGGTCCTGCCGGACGGTCACCTCGCTGGTTCCGAGGGCCGCTGCCAGGGCGGCCGTGCGGACCATGCCGGGCGCGCCCTCGACGATGGAGACGATGCGGTCCTGACGCAGCGGCGCGGGGAGCGCGCCGGCGAGGAAGGAGAGGTCGTCGTCCGTCATGTGCTCAGTTTCGCTTGCTTCCGGAGTCTTTCGCAATCCTTCGGATCGCGGCTAGGGTGGTGCGGTGATCACCAAGCGCGTGACGAAGCTCGCGGACGGACGCGACCTCATCTACTTCGACGACGCCGACTCGACGCTGCCCGCCGAGCGCAGCATCGACCAGCGTGTGCTCGACCCGCGGCCGGAGACGGCCCGCATGCGGCAGGACGTCCTGACCGGGGAGTGGGTCTCGATCGCCGCGAGTCGGCAGAACCGGGTGTTCCTCCCGCCGGCCGACCAGGACCCGCTCGCACCGCAGACCCCCGAGAACCCGTCGG
>JAVHXX010000555.1:2163-3035 GCA_031119595.1 Patulibacter sp.
ATCCCGAGCCGCTACGACGTCGCCGTGTTCGAGAACCGGTCGCCGTCGTTCGGCCCCCTGCTCGAGGCCCAGGACGCACCGGAGTCGCTCGACTCCCTCTCCGACGTCGGACTGAACCGCGAGTTCCGCAGCGTCGGTCGGTGCGAGGTCGTGTGCTTCTCCCCCGAGACCGCCGGCTCCTTCGCGTCGATCTCCGAGTCGCGGGCCCGGACCGTGGTCGAGGCCTGGGCGGACCGCACCGCCGCGCTGTCCGCGATGCCCGGCATCCAGCAGGTGTTCCCGTTCGAGAACCGGGGCGAGGCGATCGGCGTCACGCTGCACCACCCGCACGGGCAGATCTACTCGTACCCGTACGTGACCCCGCGGACCCAGCGCCTGCTGGCGAGCATCGAGCGGTTCGGTCCGGACCTGTTCGAGCAGCACCTCGCCAACGAGCGGGCGTCCGACCGGGTCGTCCTCGCCGGCGAGCACTTCACCGCCTTCGTGCCGTTCGCGGCACGCTGGCCCATCGAGATCCACATGCTGCCGCACCGCCACGTGCCGGACTTCGCAGGCCTCACCGACGCCGAGAAGGACGAGCTCGCGCACATGCACCTGCGCCTCACCCGCGGCATCGACAAGCTCTACGACGACCCGACGCCGTACATCGCCGCGTGGCACCAGGCACCCGTGCACACCGGCCGCGACACCGTGCGGCTCATGCTGCAGATCACGTCCCCGCGACGCGCGGCGGACAAGCTCAAGTTCCTCGCCGGCAGTGAAGCCCCCATGGGCGCGTGGATCGGGGACCTCGTCCCCGAGAAGGCGGCCGAGTTCATCCGAGGAGGGATCGAACGCGCATGACGTTCCAGCAGGTCTACGGGTACGAGCCC
>JAVHXX010000556.1 GCA_031119595.1 Patulibacter sp.
GCGGCCGCCTACGAGCGGCCGCTGACCGTGGTGCCGGCCCCGACCTCGAGGCCGAGCCGGCCCGCGACGCGCCGGGCGACGCGGTCGGGCGTGAACCCGACCTCGGCGTGCAGCAGCGCGACCTTGCCGTGGGTGACGTAGCGGTCGGGGAGGCCGACCCGCAGGATCTCCGGCACGCGGCCGCCGCCCTGCTCGAAGTGCTCCCAGACGGCGCTGCCGAAGCCGCCGCTCAGCACGCCCTCCTCGAGGGTGACGAGCAGTTCGTGGTTGGCCGCGAGGTCGTCGAGCAGTGCACCGTCGAGCGGCTTGCAGACGCGCGCGTCGACGACGGTCGGCCGGACGGCGGTGCGGGCCTCGAGCTCGGCCGCGGCGTCGATCGCGAGTTGCACGCCGGTGCCGTAGCCGACGAGGGCGACGCGGTCGCCCTGCGAGAGCACCTCGCCCCGGCCGACCTCACGCACGTGCGCCTCGGTCGGGAGGGTGGCGCCCGGCCCGGCACCACGCGGGTAGCGCAGTCCGAACGGGCCGCCGTCAAAGGTGACCGCCGTGCGCAGGAGGTGCACGAGCTCGGCCTCGTCGCGCGGGGCCGCGAGGACCATGTTCGGGATGGAACGCAGGTAGGCGATGTCGAAGACGCCGTGATGCGTGGGGCCGTCGTCGCCGACGAGGCCGGCACGGTCCATGGCGAGCACGACCGGGAGCTTCTGGAGCGCGAGGTCGTGGACGATCTGGTCGTAGCCGCGCTGCAGGAAGGTCGAGTAGATCGCGGCGACCGGGCGGACGCCCTCGAGCGCCAGGCCCGCGGCGAACAGGAGCGCGTTCTGCTCGGCGATGCCGACATCGAAGTAGTGGTCCGGGATCTCGCGCTGGAGCTTCGAGAGCCCGGTGCCCGAGTTCATCGCGGCGGTGATGCCGACGATGCTCGGATCGCGGCGGACCTCGTCGACGATCGCCTGCGCGAAGACGTCGGTGTAGGCCGGGGCGGCGGGCGCGGCGGGCGTGCTCGGCTTCGGGGCGGGCGCGCGCTCGATGATCGAGTTCGGCTTGGCGGCGTGCCAGGTCTCCTGGCCCTCCTGCCCACCTTCCTCGGCGGGGGCGAAGCCCTTGCCCTTGACGGTCGCCACGTGCACGACGACCGGGCGGCCGGCGGCGAACGCCTTGTTGAGCGCCTTGCGGAGCGTCTTGACGTCGTGGCCGTCGATGACGCCGAGGTAGGCCCAGTCGAGCTCCTCCCACATCGCGCCGTGGTTGACGAGCGCCTTGAGCGACTCCTTCAGCTGCGGGCCGACCTTCTCGATCGCCGCGCCGATGCCACCGGGGAGTTCCGTGAGGGCGTGCTCGATGTCCTCACGGCGCTTCCAGCCACCGCGATGCAGGCGCATGCGGTTGAACGACCGCGAGAGCGCACCGACGTTCGGGGAGATCGACATGCCGTTGTCGTTGAGGACGACGACGATCGGGGTTCCGAGGCCGCCCGCCTGGTGGATCGACTCGAACGCGACGCCGCCGGTCATGGAGCCGTCGCCGATGACCGCCACGACGCGGCCGGCGTCGAGGTCGCCCTTGAGGCGCATGGCCTCCTTGATGCCGACGGCGTAGCCGATCGACGTGGACGCGTGGCCCGCGCCCATGATGTCGTGCTCGGACTCCTCGATCGCGCAGAAGGGCGTGAGGCCTTCGTACTGCCGGATCGTCGGGAGCTGGTCGCGGCGACCCGTGAGGATCTTGTGCGGGTAGGACTGGTGGCCGACGTCCCAGAGGATCTTGTCGGTCGGCGAGTCGAGGATCGAGTGCAGCGCGACCGTCAGCTCGCAGGTGCCGAGGTTCGCGCCGAAGTGCCCGCCGATCTCCCCGACCGTGTCGATGATGTGCTCACGCACCTCCTGGGCGACCTGCTGGAGCTCGTCCTCGGAGAGCGCGTGCAGATCCTGGGGGCGGTCGATTCGGTCGAGAAGGCGAGTCACGGCTTCGGGCATTGTCGCACGGTCGTTCTGAACGGAATGACAACCTGCTCCACATCGCCGGTCGTGGCGCCGTTCGACCGGGGTACGGAGCCCGAGGCCACGGCGGTTCACGCCGCCGCGTGCGATCCGTCCGGAAGATGGTCCCACGCGCCACGGACCGGGCGTACGATCGTCCGATGAACGACGCGGCGACGCATCCGGAGATCACGACCTGGCCCGGCAACGCCTCGCTCATCGCCGCCCCGCCGTGGACGCTCCGCGGCCAGGCGGTCGTGCTCATCACCGTCGCGCGGCGCCGCGCCGCGCTCGACCCGGGCGAGGGTCGGTTCGGCACGGTCGCGTTCATCGACTACGCCGAGAGCGATGTCGGCCCGTATCGCGAGCTGCTCCGCGCCCGGCGCTGGGTGCGCGCCGGTGGCCGCATCGGGCCGAACGTCGATCCGATCTGGGTCACGTCGGAGGCGAGCGCGGTCTCGGGCCGCGCGAACTGGGGGCTGTCGAAGCTCGTGGCGACGATCAACCGCGATCCGTCGGCCGCCGGCGGCGCGGAGACCTGGATCGCCCGCGACGCCCACGGGCCGCTCGGCACGCTCCGCCACCGGCCGGTCGGCCGCGCGCTCGGCGTCGCGAAGCCGGGCTGGCTGGGACGCATGCAGACGCTCGCCGCCGGGCAGCTCTTCCACACCCCGATCACGGTCCGCGGGACGGTGCGCCGCACGCAGATCGACACGCTCTCGCTCGACCCGGAGCGCGTGATCGACCTCGGTCGGCACCGCGTCGTCGCGGCGTTCGCCATCACCGACGGCCTTATGACCTTCCACGCCGCCGAC
Source organism: Patulibacter sp. (assembly GCA_031119595.1). Classification (GTDB taxonomy): domain Bacteria; phylum Actinomycetota; class Thermoleophilia; order Solirubrobacterales; family Solirubrobacteraceae; genus JAGIBJ01. The sequence goes on from JAVHXX010000556.1 coordinate 2,795, forward strand.
GTGCAGCCCGCCCCGCGCTGAGCGCCTTCGACGCGCCGGGCCCGCACGCCGGGCCGCGACCGTCGTCAGTGTGAGCGGGTCGCGATGTAGTCGGAGATGCGCGCGAGCTCGTCGCCGACGGGATCGGCGGCCGCGAGCAGCGCGCGGGCGGTCGCGTGCGATTCGCGGGCGAGCGCGCGGGCACCGTCGAGCCCGAACTCGCTCACGTACGTGCGCTTGCCGTGCCGCTCGTCGCGGCCC
>JAVHXX010000557.1 GCA_031119595.1 Patulibacter sp.
GTCGAGGATGATCGTCGCCGGCTTGCCCGCGCCCTCGTTGCACGTGCCGGAGTAGATCGACACCGGCTTGCGCGCCTCGGCGCCGCCCGAGCCACAACCGGCCAGCGCGACCGCCGCCGCGAGCGCAACCGCCGCGAGGACCACGGCGCCGGGGGCAGATCGGAGGACGAGACGGGACATGGGCCCAGTATCGCCCCGCGGCACTGCCAGCTGGGCGAAGTTCGACGGACGGGGGTCCACCTCGGGCCGGAGCGACGCCGCGTGGAGGTCGAGCGCGGCGCGGACGCGCGCCTCAGGATCGAGCCGACCCGCCCAGTCCGAGATCCGTGGGTGGTGCCTCCGGCCGTCGGCGTGCCCACCAGTCGATGGCATCACCACCCCACCACGCCGCGACCAGCCCGAGGGAGATCGCGAGGTTGCGATGGTGACCGTGGAGCATCGCTGCCGCCGCGCAGCCCGCGACCACGCTCACCCCGGCGAAGGCCGTGGCCGGGATCGGCCGGCGACCCGACGGGTCGTGGCGGGCACGGACCCACAAGGTGGTCTGCGACAGCGCGAGCCACCCACCCGCGGTGAAGGCGAGGAGGAGCTGCGTGCCGCTCGCCCCGGCGATCGCTGCCGCCGCGAAGACCGCGAGCCCTCCTCCGACCAGAGCGACGCAGAGGTGGAGCCGGTACGGCAGCAGGGCACCGCCGGCCGAGGGCGAGCTGGGCCCGCCGACGTCGCCCGCGGGTGTCATCGCGCGCCGGACGCGGGCACCGCAGCACCGCGCGGCCGGACCCACAGCGGCCCGTCGACACCGGATCGGTCGTACCGCCACGGGAGCCGGCCGACGAACTCGACGCCGTGCTCGAGTTCGAACCGACGCAGGCGATGGGCACTCAGCGCACGGACGCCCGCGTACCCGGCGCAGAGCCCGACCACGAACGGGTGATAGACGCGGGAGTGGTCGACGACGGAGATCGCGACGCCGCTGAGGACGACGACCGCGGGAATGGACGCCGCGCGGAGCGCGGTGCGGGAGAACGGCTCCATCTCGGCGGCGCCGTCGAACTCGACCGGCGCTCGTGCCGCGGCGGGCCCGCTGAAGCGTGCGTTCGTCGCCGCGATCACGGCGAACAGCACGGCGAACGGCAGCCAGCGATGGTCGACGTGGCCCGCGAGTTGCGCGCCGGCCGCCACGACCACAGCGACGACCGCAGCGATCCCCGCCGTGAGCCGGTGCGCCAGCACGATCGGCGCGACCGGACCCGTGGGACTGGTCGGCTGCGCGGCCACGGCTCCGAGGTCGAGCTCATCGGCGCGGCGGATGTTCGCGGGCGTCCGGGGGATCACGCCGAAGCTGCGCCGGGTCGAGCGATCACGGGCCATGGCCGCAGGCTACGCAGCGTCGCGCAACGGCTCGCCGTGCAGCCCCGGCCACGCCGTGAGCGACCCCCGGGGGGTGAGCCCAAAGAAGCTCGCTACGTAAACCGAGGATCCTTGTGTGTCGCTTTGCCGCGGCCCGAGCCGCCGCCGCGCCCTACCCCGTCACGCCCGCGGCGCGCACGGGGCGCAGGCCGCGGATCACGATCGGGTAGGTCTCGACCTTCACGTGGGAGTTCGTGGCCTTGCCGGTGAGCTTGGGGCGGGTGGTGCCGGCGCCGCCGGTGACCCGGGTGGCGAGGACCACGCGCTTGAACCTGCCGGCGGGCAGGCTCGGCGCGGTGAGGCAGAACTGCGCACCGTGCTGCACGAGGCCGGCCGGCTTCTTCGTGAGGACGAGGTTCGACGGGAGGGTGAAGCAGGCGCTCACGCCCTTCGCCTCCGCCTGGCCGACGTTCGTGACCTTCACCGCGACCCGCAGGCGCTTCCCGGGCCGCGAGTAGGGCTCGAGCGACTTGATGCCCGCGACCACGTACGGGGCGCCGGAGCCGGTGACCCGTGCGCTCGCGCGCTGACCCTTCACGCCCGTGTCGGTGAGGCCCGCGGCGGTCGCGGTGGCGACGTTGTCGATCGGCGTGCCCGCGATCGTCACCTCGGTCGTGATCTTCGCGACGATCGCCTTGCCCGGCGCGAGCGTCGACGCGATGCAGGTGACGGTGAGCGCGTTGCGCGTACAGGTGCCGCCGGTGACCTTCGTCGACACGTACCGCAGGCCGGCCGGGAGCTGGTCGACCACGCGGACGCCGGTCGCCGGCGCGGTGCCGTCGTTCCTGGCGGTGATCGTGAAGACGACCTGGCCGCCGACCACGGACGAGCTCCTGTCGACCGTCTTCGTCACGTCGATGACCGGCGCGCCCGTCTGGATCCGTGCCGGCGTCGACGCGGCCGGGCGACCGGTCGCGGTGATCTGCGCGGCGTTGTTGGAGCCGTCGGAGTCGAACTGCGGGCTCGTCGCCGAGCCGGCGTTGAGGAGCTGCTGGTCGGACCCGGTGACCTCGACGGTGTAGACCGCGGCGATGGTGACCGTACCGCCGTTCGGGATCGTGCCGAGGTTGCAGGTGATCTGGTTGCCGCTCACCGTGCAGGTGCCCTGCGACGGGACGACGGAGTCGAGGCGGACGCCGTCCGGGATGGTGTCCGTGAGGACGACGTCGGTCGCCGCGGACGGGCCGTTGTTGTGGACGGTCGTCGTGATCGTGACCTGCTCGCCGGCCGCGGCGTCGTTCTTGTCGGCGGTCTTCGTCACGACCAGGTCGACCGCGGCGGGCACGGTGACCACCGCGGCGCTCGCGGTGTTGTTGTTCGTGATCGGATCGGGCAGGAGGCCGGTGACCACGCCGGTGGCCGTGAGACTGCGCTCGGCGGTGTCGCGGCCGGCCGTGCCCTTCAGGGTGATCGCGGCCGTGGCGCCGGCCGGGAGGTCCGCGAGGGCGCACGTGATGGTCTGGCCGGTGATCGTGCACGTCCCGCCGGGCACCGCGGCGGTCACGTTCTCCATGCCGCTCGGGATGGTCAGGGTGGCGACGGCGCCGGTCGCGGTCTGCGGGCCGCCGTTGCCGACGGTCGCGGTCCACGTGATCGCCTCGCCGACGGT
>JAVHXX010000558.1 GCA_031119595.1 Patulibacter sp.
GCGAACATATGTTCGCAGTCATCTAAGACGGAACGAAGCGGAGTCGGATGCCTCGCCCTTCTTTGAACTGCCGCGCGCCGGTCGGACGTATCACCTCCAGGCGCTTGGCTCTTTCGGCGGGGGCAAGCGTTGCACGTTTGAGATGACTGTCCAGCCACCGCGAACGGGCGGTCACGTCGATGGCGTCCTCTACTGAGAACCAGTCGGTGCCCAATGACGCGCGTAGTTCGGCCTCCAAGCCCAGAGTGTCGGCCTTGTCTGGCTCAAGGTCTTCGGTCGGAAACAGCTGCTCAGTTGGCGCCGCCCCGCGAACGGTCCGGAACTCCTTTCCGTGAACTGGATCCACGGCCCAGAAGCCTTCCTTGATGCTTGCCCAACCGCGCAGGTGCGCCGAGCCCCCAACTATGTAATAGGCATTCGCTTCGTCTGGCTTGAGGCGAAACGAGCCGACCCAGTCCATGCCGGCGAGTCGTAGCTGGTTCTCGAAGAGCTCAAGCAGCCGCTGTGGGCGACCCGGTCCGTCGGGTACGGCTCGCCATTCCGATGTCCCGAAGAAGCGATCCATTGGTGCAGCTTGTCCGTCCCGGCCGAGGAATCGGTTGACGAACGAGAACGGGGCGAAGATGAGGGTGTCGCTCTTGGGCTGTTGGACAAGGTCTTGAGTCAGCGTCATCGGAGCGTGGGAGTAACCGAACGGATCGAGGAACAGAAACAGCGCGGACGGCTCCCGAACCGTTGGCGGGACGTTGGCCTCGTAGGTACCGCAGGTAACAGTCCACGTCACTTGGTCCATAGCGCTGACTTCGTGTCCGACAAGTTCGGCGTGCAGGCGGGTCAGCTCGGCCTCAAGCCTGCGGGCGCGCGCCGCGTTTTTTTCGACGAACTGAAGCTGGTACCGGACCCGGGCCCATCGCCCGGCAAGGTTCTCGTTAGTCAGTAGCGCTCGGAGCACGATCAGGGGAGAGCCTTCTGCACCGTCGGAGTACACGCCCGGACCCGCGAATCCGTCGTAGATGCGAACTAGCCCGCGTACCCCACGCTTGGCGAACGATTCGGAGTGGATGCTCACCCATTTGTTGAAGAACGCGAGGAGCAGTACGTGTTTGGCTCTTGTGTGGTCCTCGCGAGACCAGAGAACGGGTTCACTGCTCATTGGCGCCAGCTTCTCATCGCCGCCCGCGAGACCTGAAATCTCGTATGCGCGACGTTGCGACGCGCAGCGTTCGATCGGCTTATGCGCGAGAAGCGCTCGTCACCCTGCCGGGGGCGTGATGACGGTGAAGTCGATCGGGCGGCGGAGCTCGAAGCCGAGCGCCTCGTAGAGACGGATCGCGCCGACGTTCTCGCTGACGGCGTGGAGGTAGGGCCGCTCGCCGCGGGCGGTGATCTCGGCGGCGAGGTGGTTGATGAGGCGCGAGGCGAGGCCGCGGCCGCGCTGGCTCGCGGCGGTGCAGACGGCGCTGATCTCCGTCCATCCCGCGGGGTGCTGGCGCTCGCCGGCCATCGCGACGAGCTCGCCGGCGCCGTCGCGGAGGCCGACGTAGTGCCCGAGCTCGTGGGTGCGCGGGAAGAACGGGCCCGGCTTCGTGACCTCGGTGAGGGCGAGCATCTCCGGCACGTCGTCGGCCCCGAGGGTGAGGAGCTCGGGGTCGAGCCGGCCGAGCGTGGCCCCGCCGACGAGCTGCACGCCCTCGTACCGGGTCGACACGGGCCAGTCGGCCGGGATGGCGTTCTCGTCGCCGACGATCACGCCGAACCCCTCCGGACCGATCAACGCGGCGAGATTGGCCCAGTCATCCGGACCGGCCCCGGCGGGCAGGGCGACGAACGGCGCGACCCGCGGGTCGTACCGGACCGCCGCGCCGCGTGACAGGGCGAAGCGCGCGTGGGCGCCGTGCAGACCCGCAAGCACCGGGTTGTCGAGGAGTTCGGTCGTGGTGGTCATGGGCTGTGGGCCACGCTACCGCGGGCCGGACGGAGCAACGCCGACACGGACCGAACGGGTCCGCGGCGGCGCCGGGCACTAGCCCGCGATCGCCTCGAGGATGGTGGCGGCGGCCTGCTCGGGCACGTCGAGCTGGGGCAGGTGGCCGACGTTCTCGAGGGTCACGTACTCGGCCTGCGGCAGCCACTCGGTGTGGAAGCGGACGTCGGCGACGCCGGGCGGCAGGATGAGGTCGTTCGTGCCCCAGGCGATCCGCACCGGGCAGGTGATCGCGGCGGCGTCGAGCGACCAGCCCTCGCGCTTGACGTACTCGATGAACGGGTCGACCTCGCAGCCGGCGACGCCGCGCACCTGGTGGGCGACGAGGTCGGCGGGGATGTGTTCGTAGGCGACGGTGATGAGCTGCGTGGCGGCGCGGCGGCCCTCCGGCGACGCGACCATCGCCTCGACGTGCGGCAGCGCGCCGACCACCATCTGCTTGAGGTTCACGAAGTTGTCGAGGACGGCGAAATAGGACTCGTCGCCGACGGCCCAGCCGCCGGCCGGCGCCAGACCGACCACGGATTCGGCGCGGCCGCGGGCCGCGAGGTGCAGCGCGAGGTAGCCGCCGAGCGAGTTGCCGGCGATGTGGGCCTTCTCGATCCCCGCCTCGTCGAGCTGCGCCTCGACGATGTCGAGGAGGTTCTCGATCGACGGGTCGTCGGGGATGGGGGCGCCGCCCGCGTGGCCGGGCAGCGTCGGCGCGAACACGTCGTGCTGCGCCTCGAGGGCCGGCAGCACGAGCTCCCAGGTCCGCCAGGTGTCGGTGAAGCCGTGGAGCAGCACGAGCGGCGTGCCGGAACCACCGCGATGGGAGGGGGTGAAGGTGTCGGTGCTCGTCATAAGGGTGCGGTCCACGCTACCCGGGACGTCAGTGGCCGTCGATGAGGAGCCAGCTCGCGGCACGCTGCGGGTTGTTGCGGTTGCCCGCGGAGGCGTCCGGATCGAGGACGCCGATCGTGCGCCACGCGGTCACCTTGCCCACACCCACCCGGATCGACCACACGATCTTCCCGTGGCCACCGCTGTCGACCG
>JAVHXX010000559.1 GCA_031119595.1 Patulibacter sp.
GCCGTGCAGGGACGTCGCCACGGCCGCACCGCCTGACCCGGTGATCGCGAACGCGAGCAGCCCGAGCATCAGGGCTCGGCGGCGCCGCGGGAAGAGGCGTCGCCGCGCCGGCGATTCGGCTCGCGCACGGATCGTGCCGAGGAGTTGCCGTTCGAGGTCGTCGAAGCCGCTCATCGGCTCGCCTCCATCCGTGCACGGAGGGCTCCGAGCCCTCGCTTGACGCGTTGTCGGACCACCGCTTCCGAGCACTGCAGGCTCGCGGCGATCTCGCCGTAGGACCGCTCCTCGACCACGCGCGCGAGGATCGCGTCCCGCTGTCCGACGGGCAGGCGCTCCAGCAGCGCGACAAGTCGAGACTCGTCGCTGAGCGACGCGAGTTCCTCGACCCGCTCGAGGTCGTGGTCGTCGAGCGATACCGCCTGATACCCGAGCCGCCTGCGCACCTCGGCGTCGACCCGGCCGGCGCGCAGCGACTTCAGGAGGACGTTCGACGCGATCCCGAACAGCCATCCCACGGCCGAGCCGCGCGCCGCGTCGAACCGATCGATCGACGCGGCGACGGCGGCGAAGGTCTCCGCGGCGAGGTCGAACGCGAGCTCCCGGCTTCCGGCCCGGCGGAGGAAGTAGCCGAGCACCGCGCCCTGGTACCGGCGGTAGAACGCCTCGAAGGCGCGTTCATCTCCGGTGGCCGAGCGGGCGAGGAGCTGCTCGTCGGTCGTGTCGGTGGGGCGCGGCATCTGAAGGTTGTTACCCGCGGCGCGGATCCTGTGACAGCGGATGCTGGCACGGACCCTTCGGCGGCCGGCTGCGCTCCGAGATGCCGACGCGACCGGTGCCCCACCGGGCCAAACGAATCCGCACGGCGGCCGTGCCCGAATGCGATGGCGAGGGTGCGGGCCCGCTGAGACGGTGCCGTGACCGTGAACACGAAACCTGCTCTCACCGCATCGCTCGCCACCGCCGCCCTCGTCGCCGCGGCGACCCTCACCGCCTGCAACGGCGGCACGCCGGCCAGCAATGCCGCCGGCCTCCAGCGCTTCACCGGCGAAGCGCCCGAGGCCACGGGTGACCTCGACACGCTGCGCTGGGCCGTGCAGGCCGAGCCGGCCACGCTCGACACGACGCTGTCGGTCGACTCGGCGCTCACCTCGACGGTGTCGAACATCGTCGAGACCCTCTTCCGCACCGCGCCCGACGGCACCGTGCAGCCCGCGCTCGCCACGAAGGTCGACACGCCCGATCCGCTCACCCGCATCTACACGATCCGCTCGGGCGTCACCTTCCACGACGGCGCGCCGCTCACCGCGGACGACGTCGTCGCGAGCCTCGACCGCGCCCGCTCCGCCGACGACGGCTCCATCTGGGTGAGCGCGTTCAAGTCCGTGAAGAGCGTCGAGGCGACCGGGCCGCTGCAGGTGACGGTGACGCTGAGCAAGCCCGACGTCCTCTTCGACTCGTACCTCACGACGACCGCGGGGTCGATCGAGAGCAAGGCGTTCCTCGCGAAGGCGGGCAAGGACTACGGCTCGCCGCAGGTCGGCGTCGACGGCACGGGCCCCTACGAGTTCACCCGGTGGACCAAGGGGCAGTCCTTCACGCTCACCCGCGCGGCGCACTATTGGGACCCGGCCCTCAAGGCGCACGCCGGCACCGTGCAGATCTCGTTCCTCCCGGATGCCGCCGCCCGCACGAACGCCCTCCTCACCGGCGCGATCGACGGCTCCTACGAGCTCGACCCCTCGACCTACGCGAAGCTCTCGGCCTCCGGCAAGGGCACGCTGTACCTCTCGAGTGGCATCAACGCCTACCACCTGGTCCCGCTCAACGACACGAGCGCGCTCGGCGACCCACGCGTGCGGCAGGCGCTCTCGCTCGCGCTCGACCGCAGCGGGATCAACAAGGCGGCGTGGGCCGGCACCGGCACGATCGCCCGTGGCCCCGGAGCCTCGGGGGCGTGGCAGACGCTCGTCCCGAACGGCAAGGACCTCTGGGCGAAGGCGCCGGAGCCGACCGAGGACGTGGCCCGGGCCAAACAGCTCGTCCAGGACGCCGGGGCGACCGGCAAGACGATCGTGCTCGTCTACCACACGACCTTCTCGCTCTTCCCGACCGTCGCCAACGCCGTCGCGGCCGCCGGCAAGGAGATCGGCCTGAACGTGCAGCTCCGGCCGCAGCCGTTCGCGAAGGCGGTGTCGGTGTACTTCAACCCGAAGGCACGCAAGGGCTACGACCTCGCGATCTACCCGGAGACCCCGCAGACCTCCGACCCGACCGAGCTCGCGGAGTCGCTGACCACCGGCAACGCGCAGAACTTCGGCGAGTACTCGAACCCGCAGTACGACGCGCTCGTCGACCGGGCGGTCGGGGAGAGCGACAAGGCCCAGCGCGCCGACACCCTGGTGCAGGCGCAGGCGATCCTCACGAAGGACCTGCCCTGGATCCCGCTCGTCGAGCCGGCCGCGCGGGTGTTCGAGAAGACCGGCATCGCCGGCGCCCCGACCACGATCGCGCCGCGGCAGGGCTACCCGTGGGCAGCGCTCGTCGGCAAGGGCGACGCCGCGAAGGGGTGAGCTCGGATGGCGTCGTTGCTCAGCACACGTGACCTCGAGGACCGGCTCGGGTCGGGGGACCGCGGGTCCGCGCTCCTCGAGGTCGCGTGGGGATCGCCGTCGGCCGACGCGCCGTCGGTGATCCCCGGCGCGGTCCGCGTCGACTGGCTGGCGCTCCTCTGGGACGACACCGCGCGCCGCCTCGCCACCGCCGAGCAGCTCGCGTGCCGACTCGGCGGCCTCGGCATCGAGCCCGGCACGCCGCTCGTCGTCTACGGCGACCCGCTCCAGTTCGGCGCCTACGCCGCGTGGGTGCTCCACACGCTCGGCTACCCGGACGTCGCCCTGGTCGACGGCGGTAAGGAGGCGTGGAGCGCCGAGGGGCGTCCGCTCGCGCCGCCTACGTCCGTGCGGTCCGACCGCATCCAGATCGGCGACTACCTGCTCGAGCTCAAGCTCGATCGCCAGG
>JAVHXX010000560.1 GCA_031119595.1 Patulibacter sp.
CGAGGAGCACCCCGCCCCGACCAAATCGACACTTGCACCCAAGTCAAACCCGGGCCGAAGGCCCAACCCAAAAGCAGGCCGAAGGCCGACCCGAACCGAAGCCACCCCAGCAACCCACGCCCCTAGAGTGAGCCCGGACCGCCATGGCGACCTCGAAGCCCGACCCGACGCCGCGCGCGGACGCCCGCCGCAACCGCGAGCGCATGCTCGACGCCGCCGCCGTGGTGTTGTCGCGCAGGGCCGATGCCTCCTTGGTCGAGATCGCCGACGAGGCGCAGCTCTCCCGCGCGACGGCGTACCGGCACTTCGCGGACGTCGAGTCGATCCGGGCGGCGCTCGCCGAGGAGGCGGAGGCCATCGGCCGGGACCTGCTCCGCGACAAGCTCGCGCGGCTCTACGCCGACGACGGCGCACAGGTCTCCGTGCTGGACGAGATCCTCGAGATCCTGCAGGCCGCGCTGCCGCTCGAGCATCGCTGGACCGCCGTCATCTCCGGGCAACCGGTGCACGACGAAGGCCTCATCAAGACGTTCGCGCCGATGGCGCGTGCGTTCCTGCTGCGCGGGCAGGGCCGCGGCGAGTTCCGCGACGACCTCGACCTCGACGTGGTGAGCGAAGGACTGATCGCGATCACCATGTACGCCGTGCGACGAGTCCACAGCGACGGGCTCGCACCGGAGCGCGCGTTGAGCATCGTTCAGCCGTACCTGCACGGCCTCACGCGCGGCGCGCGACGCCCCGAGGCCACTGGGTAATCACGCGTCCGGCCCGGCCCGCAGTCAGTTGAGGGGGTGTCCAGGATTGCATCATCCGGTGGCAACGTCGCACCGAACTTCGTTACAGTGGCCGCCATGGCCTCCGTTCCCCCGGCGCCGCGCCGCCCAGATGGCCGCCGTGAGCGGACCGCCCGAGCCATCAAGGGAGCGGCGTCGACACTCTTCTTCGACCAGGGTGTCCAGCGCACCACGATCGACGAGATCGCCGAGGGCGCCGGCGTGTCCGTCGGCTCGGTCTACGTGCACTTCGGCAGCAAGGACGCGCTCTACCTCGCCCTCGTCGAGGAGGCCTCGGCGATCAACGCGAGCTACGTGTCTGAGGCGGCGTCGTCGGATTCTCCCCTGCAGCGGGTGTTCAACGCCGGCGACGCGTACGTACGCTTCGCCCTCGAACATCCCGTGAGCTTCCGCCTCATCTCGATGCAGGGCAGCCAACCCGTGATCACGCCCGAGCTCGAAGAGGCGCAGTCGCGCATCACCGACCGGGTCGAGCAGCGCATCACCGCCATCGGCATGGACCTCGCCGCCGCGATGGCCGCCGGCGAGATCGACCAGATCCCCGTCGAGACCGCGGTGAAATTCCTCTGGGCCACGTGGACGGCCGTCATCAGCCTCACGCTCCGCACGGACCGTCTGAAGATCAGCCCCGAGGAACTCCAGGTCACCCTCGCGACCGCACGCAACGTGCTCGCGCGGGGCCTCGGCGCCGACATCGACGCCACGCAGCTCTTCGACTCGGCGCCGCTCCGCGGCTGAGCGCCGGGCGAGGCCGCTCGGAGCCGCGTCCTAGCCCAGCTCTTCGAGCGACGCGGCGGTCGTCGGACGCGGCACGCCGATGCCGTCCTGGCCCGGCTGGATCGGTGCGTTCACGACCGGATCGGACTGCACGATGTGGTTGACGCCGAGCACCTGCAGGCGCTGGCCGCGCTTCGACCGTGCCGACGCCACCGTGCGGCAGTTCGTGATCGGCTTCGTGTTGCCGTAGACGATGGTCCCGTCGGCACCGGCGAGACAGCGGATCCGCGGCCGCGTGCCATTCGCGAACGACGACACGTAGGTCTGGCCGCCGTGGATGTCGACCACGTTGTGGCCCTTGCCGGCGAGGTTGACGACGTTGTCGCCGTCGCCGACCGAGACGTGGTTGTCGTAGGCCCCGGCGCGCACGAAGTTGTTGCCGTCGCCGACGGTGAGCCAGTTCGTGCCGCGGCCGCCGTAGACGAGGTTGTTGCCGTTGCCGGTCTTCACGTGCGACGTCTGCGCGCGGGCGCGGCGGCCACCCGGATCCTCGATCGAATCCGCCCAGATCACGTTGTCGCCGTTGCCGGCCTGGATCGTGCCGCCGCCGTGGCCGCCGAACAGCTTCGCGCGCTCGTTGCCGGCGCGCAGGTCGTAGTGCTGCCAGGTGCCGACCATCTGCGCCTTGATCGCCATCGGTCCGTTGAAGGGGACGATGTTCGCGCAGTTCACGACGCGCCCATGCCGGAGCGCGTACTTGATGCGCTGACCGGTGGGGTCGGCGGCGGCGTTCACGTAGAGGGTGCTCAGCGGGTTGCCGCCACAGTTGACCTTCGTGAACTGCGCACTCGCGGTGTACACCTGGTTCACGCCGGTGCCGAGGTTGATGATGTCCGGACCGGACAGCAGGTAGACGACGTTGTTGCCGTTGCCGATGTTCGCGGTCACACCGCCCGAGCCGCCGTTGAGGACGTTGTTGCCGTTGCCGAGCGTGACCTTGTCGGGCGCGCCGCCCGGGTCGACGTAGTTGTTGCCGTTGCCCGCGTCGATCGTGTCGAGCCCGGAGCCGGTGTAGATCGTGTTGTTGCCGTCACCGACGTGGACGTGGTCGCCGCCGTTGCCACCCTCGATGTAGTTGTCGCCCCCGGCGCCGTAGATCGCGTTGCTCGACCGCACGCCGTAGATCACGTCCGGGCCGGGGCCGCCGATGAGGGTGTTCGCGCCGCCACCGCCGAAGAGCAGGTCGCCGCCGGCGTCACGACCGACGAGCCGGTCGGGGCCAGGCGTGCCGACGATGACGCGGGCCGAGGCCGGTGCAGCCGCCGCGATCGACACGAGCACGGCGAGGCCGGCAGCACGACGCATCGCACGGCCGGCAGAGCGGCCCGGCAGGGTCGGATCGAGGTCGGAGCGGCGGTCGGCGGCGGGAAACATCCGCCAGTCCATCGGTCCCCGCCGGAGCTGGTTGGACCGCGCTAGACACAGGGCCGA
>JAVHXX010000561.1 GCA_031119595.1 Patulibacter sp.
CGTCGACGAGCCGCAGTTCTGGTCGATCGTGAGCGTCGCGGTCTTGTTCACGGCCGCACCACCCGCGTAGGACTGCAGGCTCGCGGAGCCGCTCGGCGTACCGCAGGTGCGCGGCATGGTGAGGGCCGGCGCCGTGCCGCCCTGGAAGGTGATCGCGAAGCTCGTGAACGGCACCTGCGGGGCGTTGTCGAAGAACGCGGTCGCGATGCCGGTCGACGGATCGACGTCGACCGTGCCGACCATCTTCACGCGGGCGCCGGGGTACGCGGCGCTGCCGGCGTAGACGAGCACGCGGGCGAGGTGGCCCGAGCCCGTCGCCGAGAGGTACACGTCACCGGTGAGCGCGCCGACCGAGGTCGTGGCGATCGCGGTCGCGCCGATCTTCGAGGCGGCCGGGCAGGTCGGTGCGGTGCTCGGCGTCGCGAGGGTGAACTGCGCGTCGGTGCAGCCCGTGAGCGTGCCCGCGGAGTCGATCGACGGCGAGAGCGAGACGCCGGTCGGCAGCTGCACGCTCGCGCTCTTCAGCGCCGACTGCGCGCCCGCCGGGACGGTGATCGTGGTGGTGAACGCCGAGGCGCCGCCGGCGCTGCTCGGGCTCGCGGAGAACGCGACCGAGGGCGTGAACGCGAGGCTGCCGCACGAGTCGATCGTGGTGGTGAGCGAGGCGTTCGCGGTGCTCGTGGCGCCCGCGTACGACGCGGACGTCATCTGCATCGTCGTGGTCTTGTCGCCGCAGGTGCTCGGGTTGAAGAGGAAGCCCGACTTCGTGATCGCGATCTTCAGCCCTCGCAGGTACATCGGGATGCCCTTGATCTGGGTGGGCACGTTCGCGGCGATGTCGATGCCGTAGTCCGACCGCAGCTTCACGTCCGCGATGACGTTCACGGCGCCGAGGTTCACCGGGCCGACGACGACGGGGATCGAGAGGCCGATGCCGACGATGTCGTCCGAGCTCGGGGCGTCGACGAGGTACGCCTTGCCGGAGAAGCCGCCGGGCGCGGTGCCCTGGCCGGCGCTCGCATCGATCGTGCCGATCTGGGTGGCGGCGGCGCAGGCGCCGTTGTTCGCGTCCGCGACGGAGCAGCGCGGGGCGCCGTCGATGTTCGCGAGGAGCCCGGCCGGGAGCGAGATGCCGACCTTCGCGAGCTCACGGTTCGCGGCGGGGACGGTGATGGTTGTGGTGAGGCTCGTGCTCTGGCCCGCCGCCGTGGTGCCGAGGGCGATCGCGCCGGTCGCGCCGAAGGCGGTGTCGTTGCCGCAGTTCGCGTTGACCGTGAGCGTGCCGGTGCGGGTCACGGCCGTGCCGGTCTGCGGGGTGAGCGTGGCGGTGCCGGACGGCGTGCCGCAGGTGCGCGGCATCGAGATCGCGGGCGCCGTGCCGCCGCGGAGCGTGAGCTCGAGGTTCGTGAACGCGACGGCCGGGGCGTTGTCGAAGGTCGCGGTGGTCTTGCGCGTGGTGGCGTCGACGTCGACGCGGCCCGCGAGTTTCACGCGCACGCCGTCGAAGGTGGAGGACTTCGCGTCGAGGAAGAGCCCGGCGATCGCGCCGCTCGGCGTGGTCTGCGCGAGGTAGACGTTGCCGGTGAGCGTGCCGACCTGCGGCACGTCGATGCGGCTCGTGCCGATGGCGCTGCCCGCGGGGCAGGTCGGGTCGGCGAAGGACGTCTGCGCGAACTGCGTGTCCGTGCAACCGGCCAGCGTGCCGTCGCTGTTGATCGACGCCGACAGCGACACGCCGGTCGGCAGGTCGACGACGGCCTTCTTCAGCGCCGCCTGCTCGGAGCCGGGCGCGCTGGCCGGGGCCGTGATCTTCGTGGTGAAGGCGCTCGCGCCGCCGGCCGCCGCGGGCGCACCGGTGAAGGCGACGGTCGGGCTGAAGCCGAGCTGGTCGCAGTTCGTGGCGGTGAACGGCACGCTCGGCGTGGCCGTGCTGCCACCGACGCCGTGCAGGGACGAGGTGATGGTGGAGGCCGAGCAGGAGGCGGGGTTCGTGAGGAAGCCGGCCTTGTCGACGGTGAGCGTCAGCGACCGCAGCACGAGCGGGATGCCCTTGACGTCGGTCGGGACGTTCGCGGTGACGTCGATGCCGTAGTCGGCCGGGCGGAGGGTGACGTCGGCGATGGTCACGACGTGACCGAGGTCGACGGGCCCGACGACCGCCGGGAGGTCGACCGCGATGCCGACGACGTCACCCGGGGCGGGCGAGTCGGTGAGGTAGAGGCTGCCGGTGAACGTGCCGGGCGTGGTGCCCTGGCCGGCCTTCGCGGTGACCGAGCCGATCTTCGTGGCGGCGGCACAGGCCGAGGCGTTCGCGTCGGCGATGGAGCAGCGCGGGGCGCCGTTGATGTTCGCGAGGAGGCCGCCGGGCAGGTTGAGGACGAGGTGGTCGAGGTAGCGGTTGCGCTCGGGCACCGTGACCGTGGTGGTCAGGGTGCTGGTCGCCCCGGCCTTCGTCGGGCTGATCGTGGTGCCGAGGGTCGGCGCGAAGGTGGTCGAGTCGGCGCAGGAGGCGTTGATCGTGAGGGTGGCGTTCGCAGTCGCCGCGGCCGCGCCGGTGTACGGCGCGAGGCTCGCCGAGCCGGCCGGCGTGCCGCAGGTGCGCGGCATCGTGAGCGCGGGCGTGGTGCCGCCCTGGAAGGTGACGTCGAACTCCGAGAACGGCACCTCGGGCGCGTTCGTGAAGGTCGCGGTCGTGGTGCCGGTCGAGGCGTCGACGTCGACCGTGCCGACGAGCTTCACGTGCACCGACGGGTAGTCGACGCCCTGCGCGTGAAGGAAGACGCGGGCGATGTGGCCCGGGGCCGTGGAGGCGAGGTAGACCTGGCCGGTCAGCGCGCCGATCGAGGTCGTCGAGATCGCGGTCGACCCGATCTTCGACGCCGTCGGGCAGGCCGGCGAGCTCGTCGTGGTCGCGACGTCGAACTGCGCGTCGGTGCAGCCCGTCAGGGCGCCGTCCGAGTTGAGCGACGGCGACAGCGACACGCCGCTGGGC
>JAVHXX010000562.1 GCA_031119595.1 Patulibacter sp.
GCCGACGACCTCGCGGTGGTTGCGATCGACGAGCACACGTTCTCGGCGATGAACTTGACCTGGCCGATGCGTCGCCAGCTGCACGCCGACATGCTCGGCGCCCTGCGCAAGGACGGGGTGCGGCGGGTCGTCTACGACGTTCAGTTCACGGAACCGTCCGAGCGTCCGGCCGATGATCTCGCACTGTTCGACGCCGTCCAGGACACCCCCGGCACGATCCTCGCCACCGGCGAGAGCGACGCCCACGGCCACACGAAGGTGCTCGGCGGCGACAAGCAGCTCGCCGAGATCGGCGCCCGGGCCGCCGACAGCACGTTCCCGTCCGACAAGGCCGGCGTGATCCGCAGCTATGCGCGCGAGAACACCCACCTGGCCTCGCTCGCGACCGCTGCGGCGGCGAGTGTCGGGCATCCGGTGGCCAAGGACGCGTTCGACGGCCACGGCGACGCCCTGATCGACTTCCGTGGCCCGACCGGCACGATCCCGACGTACTCCTTCGTCGACGTCCTCCGCGGTCGCGTTCCCGCCTCGAAGCTCCGCGGCAAGATCGTCGTCGTCGGTGCGACCGCACCGGTCCTGCAGGACATCCATGCGACCTCGGCTGCCGGCGCCCGCATGATGCCCGGCCCCGAGATCCAGGCGAACGCGATCTGGACCGCCCTCCACGGCAACCCGCTCCGCCAACTCCCGCGGTGGGCGACCACCGTCCTCGCCCTGCTGCTCGGTCTTGTCGCGACGTTCCTCGTGGCCCGGTTCGGCACCGTGCGTGCGCTCCTCCCGGTGGCGCTCATCGGTGCCGCGTACCTCGGAGCGTCGATCCTGGCCTTCGGCCAGGGCACGGTCGTCCCGATGGCCGAGCCGCTCCTCGCGCTCGGCGCGGCGGCGATCGCTGCCGCCGTGGTCATGATCGCGGGCGAGCTCGCGCTCCGCGCGCACCTCGCGCGCTACAGCGAACAGCTCGAGGCCGAGGTCGCCGAGCGCACCGCAGCCCTCGCGTCATCGCAGCTCGAGGTGGTGCTGCGGCTCGCCCGCGCCGCCGAGCTCCGCGATGACGACACCGGCGAACACATCGACCGCATGAGCGAGATGTGCGGCCAGGTCGCGCTCGAACTGGGGCAGTCCCCGGCGGACGCCGAGATGCTCCGCCACGCCGCCGCGCTGCACGACATCGGCAAGATCGGCGTGCCCGATTCGATCCTCCTGAAGCCCGGGCGCCTCACCGACGGGGAGTTCGACGTCATGCGTGAGCACGTCGTCGCCGGTGCCGAACTGCTCGTGGGCTCCGACGCCCCGGTGCTGCAGCTCGCCGAGACGGTCGCCCGGACCCACCACGAGAAGTTCGACGGGACCGGCTATCCGGCGAAGCTCGTCGGCGAGGCGATCCCGCTCCCCGGTCGCATCGCCGCCGTCTGCGACGTGTTCGACGCCCTCACCCACGAGCGTCCGTACAAGCAGGCGTGGTCGCTGGCGGACGCCTGTGCCGAGATCGAACGCTGCCGCGGCGGTCACTTCGATCCGGACATCGTCGACGCCTTCATGCGGGTCGTCGTACGGCAGTTCGGGCCGATCCCGGCCCCGACGGCCAAGGCCGCCTAGCCCGCCCCGCGCCTCGCGGTCCGCTCCCGCGGCACGCCGTGCGAGACTGGGCGACGCGTGCCGAGTCCGAGCCCATCCACCGCCGAGCTGCTCCTCGACGTCCTCGAGCTCACGGCGCTCAGCGCCACCTCGACCCGCCAGCTCACCGCCGATCTCCGTGACCGCCACGAGGGTGCCTGCGGCCTCGGCGCCCGGCTCAAGGGCGGCCTCGACATCCTCGAGGCCGAGGGGTTCGTCGAGCCGACGACGCATCTCGGCCGACGCCTGTACCGCGCGACCGCCCTCGGGCTGCAGACGCTCGAGGAGCGCGGCCGCTATCCGAACGGCGCCACCGTCCTCTTCACCGACCTCGTCGGATCGACCGCGCTGATCGGCGCGCACGGCGAAGCCGAGGCCCACGCCCTCAGGCTCCGACACTTCGCCCTGCTCCGCGCCGCCGTCGTGCGGCACGGCGGCCGTGAGGTGAAGGGCCTCGGTGACGGCCTCATGATCGTGTTTCGGGCGGCCGGCCCGGCGGTGGCGTGTGCCGCGGAGATGCAGCGCAGCGTCAAGGCCGACGAGGACGGTCTCGGCCTGCGGGTCGGGCTCCACATCGGCCCGTTGCTCCGCGAGGACGAGGACTTCCACGGCACCACGGTGATCGTGGCCGCGCGCCTGTGCGACCGCGCGGAGTCCGGCCAGGTGCTGCTCTCCGGGGACGTCCGCGAGGCGGCCGGCGCCGCGGCCGCGGCGGCCGAGTTCGTCGGTGACCTCGAGCTCAAGGGACTCGAGCGCCCGATGCCGACCTACGCGCTGCCGTAGCGGGCCGCCGGGGTCGGGCCGGTCCCATACAGACCAGCCCGACCCCTGACGCGTCTACCGGCGCACGCGGACGGAGACCGAGCGGGTGACGGTCTTCCCGCCGATCCGCAGCTTCACCGTGACGGTGTGCGTTCCGACCTTGGCGTCACGCCCGACCTTCACCGCGAGCGTCACCTTGCGCGACTGCCCGGGCGACAGCGCGTGGATGGTCACCGAGGGCGCGCCCCGGAGCCCGAGTGCCGACGGCGCCGTGACGGACGCCGAACCCCGATCGACATGCGCCGTCGTGTGGTTGGCGACGGCGATCGAGAGCTTCACCGTGCCGCCACGCGTCACCGACGCCGAGGCCGATGAGGATCTTGGCGTGTCGACCGAGGACGCCTTCGCGGTGAACGAGAACGTTCCGTCCTTCCCGGCCGGTCCCTGCGGGCCGGCGGCGCCCTGCGGGCCGGCGGCGCCCTGCGGGCCGACGGGACCAACCGGACCGACAGGACCGACCGGTCCGACGAGGCCGGCCTCACCCTGCGGACCGGCCGCACCAGTGTCGCCCTTCGGGCCCTGGGCGCCGTCGGCGCCCGCGGCACCGGTCGGGCC
>JAVHXX010000563.1 GCA_031119595.1 Patulibacter sp.
GCTGTCGTGGATCAGCGTGTTTTTCGCGACGATCCACGACAGGCAGGCCCCGGGTCGCCGCTGCGGCCCCGGTCGCCGTGGGGCTGTCGTGGATCAGCGTGTTTTTCGCGACGATCCACGACAGGCAGGCCCCGGGTTGCCGCTGCGGCTCCGGGTTGCCGCGGCGGCCCGGGTCGCCGCGGCGGCCCGGGCCGCGTGGGGGCTGTCGTGGATCAGCGTGTTTTTCGCGACGATCCACGACAGGCTGGCCCCGGGTTGCCGCTGCGGCCCCGGTCGCCGCTGCGGCTCCGAGTCGCCGCGGCGGCCCGGGCCGTCGCCTCAGACCGAAACCGGCTGCGCCCCGTGCCAGGTGCCGTAGAGCACGGCGATGTCGACCGCGGCGGCGCCGAGCAGCAGGCCGACCACGGCCAGGCGCAGCGCCGGCGGAGGCTCGCGGCGGCCGAGCAGTGCGAACACGAAGAGGACGTTCAGGGCGCTGCAGCCGATGAACGCGCCCGCGACGAAGGCGTGTTGGCCGACGCCGTCCATCTTCGGCACCTGGCCCTGGACGAGTCGGTCGACGATGAAGATCCCGAACCCGGCCCAGACGACGAGCGCGACGCAGGTCAGCACGCTGTCGAGCTTCGAGACCACGCGTGCGGGCGGCGCCGCATCGGCCCGGGTCGCCGCGGGCGCCGCATGGGCAGTCGGCTCGGCGCCGTCCGTCGGCCCGGGGCTGGTCGGCGTGGACCGCGCCGCCCGGGCGTCCGCCCCGGCGCCGCGCTCCTCCTCGACCTCGTCGAGATCCTCGACGATCGGGTCGAGGAAGACGTCGTCGGCGACGGCCTCCGGATCCTGCTGGGCGTCCCGGGTGAGCGAGTCGACGGCCTCCGGATCCTGCTGGGGGTCCCGGGTGAGCGGGTCGACGTGTGCGTCCGGATCCTGCGCGGTGTCCTGGTCGACCGGCTCGACGCGAGCGTCAGGAGCCTGCTGGGCGCGCTCGCCAGCCGCGGCCGGATCGCGTAGCGCTTCGGGTTCCTCGGGCACGCACGCACCATATCGGCGACACCCGGTGGGGAAATCCAACAGGGCTAGCCTCGGAGGCGTCGCACCACGAGGAGCCAGGACCATGTCCACGAGCACCATCGAGCCCGCCCCGGGCCGCATCATCGCCCCGAACGGCGTCGTCGCCATCGAACCCGCCGAGAAGCGCGTCCGCGTGGTCTTCAACGGCGAGGTCATCGCCGACACGACCGGCGCGATCCGCCTGATCGAAGCCGGCCACGGCCCGGTCCTCTACCTGCCGCTCGCCGACCTCGAGCAGGCGTTCCTCGAACCGACCGACACCCACACGACCTGCCCACGGAAGGGCGAGGCGAGCTACTACTCGATCGTCGTCGGCGACAAGCGCTCGGTCGACGCCATCTGGACCTACCCGGAGAACCTCCCGGACGCCCTCGACATCAGCGGCTACGTCGCCTTTTACCCGGACCGCATCGACCGCTGGGAAGAGCTCGACGTCTAGCCGGCGGCACGCGGCCACGCCGCCCGCACGCCGCCCGCACGCGGGCGCGCCCCGGGGCGCGCCCGCCGGGACCGAGCCTGTCGCGGCCGTCCCGGGGCGCCGCCGCGAGAGGGATCCCACCGGGCGCGGGGAATGCAGTACACGTGAGGTATCCACGTGATCTCTCCTTCCCAGCGCTGATCCGATGACCCTCACGATCACCCTCGACCTCGAGGACAGCACCGGCGCGAACGCTGCCACGGGCCGCTGGGTGGCGGCGACCGAACGCTTCCTCGCCGCGCTCACCGAGCGTTCGATCCGCGCCACGGTGTTCGTGGTGGGCGATGCGGCGCGCGGCTGCCCCGCGCTCGTGCGGCGCGTCGCGGACGCGGGCCACGAGATCGGGCTCCACGGCCTGCACCACGTGGCGCTGGGCGTGTCCGGGCCGGAGCGCCTCGGCGACGAACTCCGCGAGGGCCGGGCGCTCCTCCAGGACCTCACCGGCCAGTCCGTCGACGGCTTCCGTGCGCCGATCTTCTCCCTGACCCCGAGCACGGCGTGGGCGGTCGACCAGCTCACGGACGTCGGGTTCACGTACTCCTCGAGCGTGCTCCCCGCACGCAACCCGCTCCACGGCTGGCCGGGCCTGCCGCGGGCGCCGTTCCTGTGGTCGACCGGACTCGTGGAGCTGCCGTGCCCCGTGCTCGACCTCGGCCCCGCGCGGGTGCCGTTCCTCGGCGGCATCTATCTGCGGTACGTGCCGCGGCTCGCGGCACGCCATGAACTCACGGGCCTGGGCCCCGAGGCGCTGGCCTGGAGCTACGTGCACCCGTACGACCTCGATCCGGGTGCACCGATCCGGCGCTTCCCGCACGCGAACTGGCCGACGAGCCTGCTCCTCCACACGCGCCGCCGCGCGACGATGCGCTGCCTCGATCGCGCCCTCGCGGCCGCGGGCGGCGCCGGGCTGCCCCTCGGCGAACGGGTCGCCGCCCTCGGCGACGCGCCCCTGCCCCGGGTCGACGCGGCCCGCACCGCCTCGGGCGACGGAGCGTGGGCGCGGCGATGATCGGACAGACCCTCATCATCATGGCCGGCGCCCTGCTGCTCATGGGCTCCACGGTGCTGCTCGTGCGGCGCCGCCTGCTGTCGATCCGGTACGGCATCGGCTGGCTCACCGTCGGGACACTCGGCCTGATCGGCACGCCGCTGCTCACGTACGTGTCGAACCGCCTCGACATCTTCGGGTTCACACCGACCGGCTTCTCGCTCGGCGTGTTCATCCTGTTCCTCGGGCTCGTCTGCCTGCAGCTGTCGATCTCCCTCTCCGGACTCCACCGCGCGATCCAGGACATCACCGAGCACGCCGCCCACCTCGACGCGCGCCTGCGCCGGCTCGAGGGAGACACCGCGCCCCGCGGCGCGCTCGGGGCGCCGGCCGAACCGCGCGACCGCCGCAAGGCGCCGCCGACGCCGCGCGACCCCGAGCGCCGGACGGAT
>JAVHXX010000564.1 GCA_031119595.1 Patulibacter sp.
AGGTAGTCGGTGCCGAGCAGGTGCCCGTGCGCGCCGACGTGCAGGAAGGTCGCGTTGTAGTCCTGCTGGAGGGGGTCGTCCGGGGCGAGCACGCCGCCGAAGATCCCGACCACGAGCACGACGACGAACACCGCCGCGGCGACCCGCGACGTGCGGGTCTCGAAGATGCGCTGGAACGTGGTCATGGCGCTAGGCCCTCCGCGTGGCCGGGCGCAGCCACGAGAGCAGCGCGTCGACGAACAGGTTGGTGATGAGCACGAGGCCGATCGACACGATCAGCACGCCCTGGATCACGGGGATGTCGTGGGACTGCGCGCCGTCGAGGGCGAACTTCCCGAGGCCGGGCAGGCCGAAGATGGTCTCGGCGATGACCGCGCCGCCGAGGAGCGTCGGGATGGAGAGCCCGAGGGTCGCGACCGCCGGGGCGGATGCGTTGCGCAGGGCGTGTCCGAAGAGCACCCGCCGCGGTGAGAGCCCGCGGACCCGCGCCCCGACGACGAAGTCCTCGTCGAGCGTGGCGACGAGCGAATTGCGCAGCTGCCGGGCGATCGACGCGGCCACGGTGAGTCCGAGCGAGGCACCGGGCAGGATCGTGTGCTGGAGCCACGCGAGTGGATCCTGCGAGAACGGGATCCAGCCGCCGGACGGCAGCCACCCGAGGGTGACCGCGAAGAGCACCACGAACATGATCGCGAGCCAGAACTCGGGGATCGTGGTGAGCGTCGAGGCGACGATCGTGACGACCCGGTCGAAGACCGAGCCTCGGCGCAGCGCCGCGAGGATGCCGAACCCGAAGCCGAGCACCACGGCGACGACCACGGCGACGATCGTGATCGACAGGTCGATCGGGATCCGCTGCTTGATGCTGTCGGTGACCGGGGTGTCACTGAAGTACGAGATCCCGAGGTTGCCGGACACCGCGTGACTGAGCCACGAGAAGTACTGGTCGAAGAAGCCGCGGTCGAGGCCCCAGGTGTGGTCGAGCTGGGCGATCTGCGCCGGGGTGGCGGTCTCGCCGAGCTTCTCGGCCGCCGGGTTGGCGGTCGCGAGATACGTCATGAGGAAGATCAGCAGCGTGCTGATGAGGGCCACGGGCACCGCGCCCAGCAGCACCCGGTTCGCCCAGCGGCGCGGTGCGCCGCTCACGCGGATCGGTGCGGTTCTGATCGCGATGCCCATGTCGTCTCTTCCCTGTCTTCTCTGCGCCGCCGGCTACTTGCCGACGCGCACGCCCTCGAGGCGCGGGGCCACGAGGTAGTCCTTGAGCCCGCTGACGTTCTTCGTCTCCAGCCACACGGTCGGGAGCGTGTAGAGGAACGCGACGGCGCTCTGCTTGGCGGCGATGGCGGTGGCGTTCTGGAGCGCCTTCGCGAACTCCGGGCTGTCGGTCGGGACGGTCCCGACCTTCGCCAGCGCGGCCGTGAGTTCCGGGCTCGCCTTGCGGCCCGGGTTCAGGAGGCCGTCGGCGCCGTACTGCACCTGCAGCATCTGCAGCGGCGACTCACGCCCGACGATGCCGTTCGGGTTGAACGCCACGTCGTGTTTGACGTACACCCGGGCCGCGGCCTGGGCGAGCGGGAGCGACTGCAGGTTGCTCTTGATGCCGACCGCGGCGAGCTGCGCCTGGATCTGTTCCGTGATCGCCTTGTAGTTGCCGGAGTCGAAGTACGTGATCGGGATGGTCACGCCGTTCGGGTAGCCGGCCTCCTTCAGGAGTGCCTTGGCCTTCGCCGGGTCGTACGGATAGAGGTTCGCGACGTCCTCGCTGTAGCCGACGTAGCCCTTGGGGAACGCCTGGTAGGCCGGCTCGCCGATGCCGCCGTTCTGCGTCTTGATGAGCGCATTGCGGTCGATCGCGTAGTTGATGGCCTCGATGACCTTGTGGTTGTCGAACGGCTTGATCGCGTCGTTGATCTCGATCGACGTGAGGCCGAGGCTCGGCGACTGCTGGACCGTGAGGCCCGCCTTCTTCGCCGCCGCGACCTGGTCGCCCGTGGAACTGGCGAGGTCGAGGCTGCCGGACTGCAGGCCCGCGAGGATCGACTGCGGATCGGTGAGGTACTCGAGATCGACCTCGGCGAGGTGGATCTCCTTCGCGTTGAAGAACGAGTCGTTCTTCACGAGCGTCGACGAGCCGTCCGGGACGAACTTCGTGAGCTTGAACGGCCCCGCACCGACGGGCGTCGTCGGGAGCTTCGTCACGCCGGCGGCGATCGCCTTCGGGCTCACGATCATCCCGGCCTTGCCGCCGAGGACCAGCGGCAGGCCGTAGTCGGGCTGCTTCAGGTCGAGCTCGACCGTCTCGGCATCGACGACCTTCGTCTCCTTCACCGAGGCGAGGTTCTGCACGAGCACCGAACCGGTCTGGTTCTGGGCGCGGTCGAGGCTCTCCTTGACCGCGGCCGCGTCGACCGAGGTGCCGTCGGAGAAGACCGCGCCCTTGCGCAGGTGGAAGGTCAGCGTCTTGCCGCCGTTCGAGAAGTCCCACGACGTCGCGAGGCCCGGGCCCGCCTTGCCCTGCTCGTCGAGCTGCGTGAGCGCCTCGTACACGAGCGACAGGTGACGGACCTCGTTGCCGGCCGCCGAGGTGACCGGGTCCCAGGAGTTGTTGGCGTTGATGGCCCAGCGCAGCGTGCCGCCGTCCGGGAGGCTCTTCGCGCTGGCGGTCGATGACCCGCTGCTGCCGCAGCCGGAGACCGCGATCGTGAGGGCGCCCGTGGCGGCGACGAGGCCGCCGCCGATCAGGAAGGGACGTCTGGAGATGCGCGTGGTCATGCGGAGGCCTGGCCGGCGAGCGCCGGGGTCTGGTCGAAGGTGGAGGAGATGCCCTTGGCGGCGTCGCGCTCGGCGACGCCCGCGCGGACGCGCGGGATGAGCTCGCGCCCGTAGTCGACGGCGTCGTCGTACGGGTCGAAGCCGCGCATCAGCAGGGTCGTCGCGCCCAGGTCGACGTAGTCCAGCAGCGCCTCGGCCACCGTC
>JAVHXX010000565.1 GCA_031119595.1 Patulibacter sp.
GATCCAACGGGTCGACGTGTACACCGCTCGACTCACGATGCAGGTCGAGACGAAGGCCTCATCGGTCGAACGGGACTGGAGCACGGTCACGACCTCGACGGCCATCACCGGAACGATTCGTGCGCGCGTCGACGGGCTCGTCTTCGTCGACGGGATCCCGCAGGAGGCCAACCATCCGTTCACGGCGACCAGCGCGACCGACATCGCCCTGACGCAGACCGCCCATTACACCAGCCCGCTGGGCCAAGACTCCGGCTCGTGCCATCAGACATCGACCGACGCCACACCCGTCGGGACGGGACTCGTGTCGACGTCGCTCGGCGCGAATGCCGAGGACGGCAGCCGACAGATCTCGATCGCCGTCACCTCCCCCGACGCCCTGTGGGTCGAGAAGACCTGCGAGGGCTACCTGAAGTACGAGCGCGCCGACCCGCTGATGCAGAAGGGTTCGTTCCACCAGGCCTACATGCCGCTCGAGGTGGTCGGGCAACCCTTGTTCGGACTCGTGATGGGCGGGTCGCTCGACTGCCCGAAGTTCATCCACATCGACGACTGCAAGACGGTCTACAGCGGCAGGCTGGACTTCGAACGGACAGCCTCCTACGACCGCGGTGAACCCGACCCGCCGGCTCCCGGCGACCCGGGCCCGGCGGTGCCGCCGGCCGGCGCACCTCCGGCGGCGATCGAGGCGTTCCTGCTCAAGGTGATGGTGCGCGCGGCTCGCGAGGACCGCTACGCCCAGGCGGTGGTCCGGTGCGGGAAACCCTGCGAGGGACACGTGTCCGCGTACGCGATCGCGTTGTCGAAGCAGGGTCGGGCGAAGGGACCGGCCACGAAACTCGGATCCACGTCGTTCACGTCCACGGCGGACGGCACGGCAACGCCGCGCGTTCCCCTCTCCAGGGCCGATCGCGCGCTGGCGCGGCGCCGCGGCGCGCTCGAGCTGCGGACGGACGCGACGCCCACGGGCGGCGGGACACCCCAGCGGGTCTCGAGCACCGTCCGGTTCAGGTAGGAGGAGCACCGCCCGGGACCGCGATCCCGGATTCGTAGGCGAGCACGACCGCCTGCACGCGGTCGCGGATCCCGAGCTTCATCAGGACCCGCGCGACATGCGTCTTCACGGTCGTCTCGCCGACGATCAGCTCCTGGGCGATCTCGGCATTCGACAGGCCGCGGGCGATGAGGCCGAACACCTCCAGCTCGCGGCTCGTGAGCTCGTCCAGCCCGGGAGGCGCAGGCGGAGTGGCCCGCTTCCGTGCGACCTCCTCGACGAGGCGACGGGTGATCGACGGCGCCAGTAGCGCCTCGCCGCGGGCGACGGTGCGGATGCCGTCGGCCAGGCGCTCCGGCGGCGCGTCCTTCAGCAGGAAGCCGCTGGCCCCGGCCCGCAGCGCGTCGTAGACGTGCTCGTTGTGGTCGAACGTCGTGAGCACCAGGACGCGCGGAGGGTGGTCGCCGGCATGGGCGGACAGGATGCGACGGGTCGCCTCGATGCCGTCGAGGCCGGGCATGCGGACGTCCATGAGGACGACATCCGGGGTGAGCGCCGCCGCCTGTTTGACGGCCTCGAACCCGTCCGCGGCCTCGCCGACCACGTCGAGGTCGGGCTCGGCGTCGAGGATCATCCGGAACCCGGCACGCACCAGGCCCTGGTCGTCGACGATCAACACGCGCAGGCTCATGCCGCGTTCTCCATTTCGTGGTCGTGCAGGGTGAGGGACGTCGCCACGCGGAACCCTCCGTCGGGCGTAGGGGACGCATCGAGGTCGCCGCCGTACAGGGTGGCGCGTTCCGCCATGCCGAGCAGGCCATGGCCACCGGGACGGGTGAGCTCCGACGGGTCGCGCAGCTGCGCCGGCGGAGCGTTCACGACCTCGATCGACAGCGCCGCAGCATCGCGACGGAGGGCGATCTCGGTGCGGACCTGCCCGGCATGCCGGAGGGCGTTCGTGAGGGCCTCCTGCACGATGCGATAGGCGGCGACGTCGAGGCCGGTCGGAAGATCCGCGAGGTCGCCGGTCGTGGTGAGTCGAGGGTCGAGGCCAGCGTCTCGGGCGCGCTCGACGAGCTCGCCGAGACGCGTGAGCGAGGGGGCCGGAGCCCCGGACCGCTCGGGTTCGGCACCGATCACGCCGAGCAACGTGCGGAGTTCGGTCAGGGCGTCCCGGCCGGTCTGTTCGATCAACCTCGCGGCCTCCTCCGCGCGAGCCGCGTCGGTCGCGAGGATGCGCCGCGCGCCGCCGGCCTGGACGACCATGACACTCACCGAGTGCGCGATCACGTCGTGCATCTCGCGCGCGATCCGGCGCCGCTCGGCGGCCTGGACACGCCGCCGTTCGTCCTCGGCGCGTTCGAGGACACGCGCGGCCTCCTCGTGGACCCGGGCCGCGAGTCGCACGTCGTACCGGACCGCGCGCCCGGCGGCCCACGCCACCGTGACGAAGAACTCGGGGAAGAAGAAATCGGTGGGGACGGTCTCGTGGTTGAGGCCCCAGAGGAGCATCGTCGCGCCCACGAGCACGGCAAGCTCCGCGAGGCCCGAGCGGTGGCGTCCGAAGCGTCCGGCGGCGTACCCCAGGAAGAGACCGGCGAGCCAGGGGCCGCCGCCGTGCTCTGGGCGGTTGTCGACGAGCAGATGCAGCCCGACGAACGCGGTGTACATGGCGGCCGCCTTCAGCGACGCGGTCCGCCGCATCAGCAGCGGCCCCGCGAACAGGACCGCGACGACGACCGACCACGCCGACGGTCCGCCCACGTCGCCGGTGAACTGCTCGGCGACGCATGCCAGTCCGACAAGCACCGAGGCCGCGACGTCGATCGCCGTCGTCCCGAGCGCGCGACGCGTCATGCGGCCCGCTCCGTGCGCAGGCGGACGTCGACGCGGTGGCCGTCGGCGGTCGGCGCGGACGTGAACTCGCCGCCGTAGAGCGCCACCCGCTCGCGGACCGGCAGCGCTGTGCGGGCG
>JAVHXX010000566.1 GCA_031119595.1 Patulibacter sp.
GTGACCGAGACCCCGCCGGCCGGGCTTGGATGGACGGACAGCCCCGTCGCCCGGGCCGCAGCCAACGTGCTGGCGATCGTCGCTCTGCTCGCCGCGATCGGTGTGGGCGTCCGGCAGCAGATGTACATCTCCTGCGTCGCGGAGCAGCAGCGCGCCGCGGCCGTCCGGACCGCGGTGCTCGCGATCGCCACCGACCGGGAGCGAGCCCTTGAGCGCCAGCTCTACGGCGACCCCGACAACGTGGCCGTCCGCGAGAGCCTGCTCGCCGCCGCCGCGGCCACCGACAAAGTCCGGTCCGGCAACCCGCCCCCACCGATCGTGAGCTGTTGACGGGAGGCCTCGCGGTGGCACAGAACCTCCCCGGCACCTTCCGTCAACGGCAAGAGCTGGACAAGATCATCAGGCAGCTGTCCAAGCCGAAGCTTCAGGCGGCCGACCAGGCGGCCATCAACGCGGCCATGAACCAGGCCACGTCGGCGAGCACTGCAGCGGCCAACGCGCAGAACTCCGCCAACAATGCACAGACCTCGGCGAATACCGCGCAGACGACCGCGAACGGCGCTCAGGCGGACGCGACGACGGCGCTCGCCCGGTCGGCCCGGTTCCGGCTCCAGGTGGGTACCGTCAACGCGATTGCCGTCGGCGCCTCGGTGGACGTCCCGATCGTGTGGTCCACGCCGTTCCCGAACGCCAACTACGACACGGACATCACCGCGTTCACGGGCCTGATCGGCCGTGCGACGCTGGTAGTCAAGTCCGGGTCCAAGACCGCGGCCGGCTGCACCGTCACCGTGACCGCGACCCTGCTGGTCTCGCTCGGGTCGCAGTTCTTCATCGGCGCCGTGCTGTCCAGCTAGCCGCAGGACGGGCAGTCCAGCGCCCGAAGGGTCATGGGCAGGAAGAGCAGCGCGTACATCACGATTAGGGGGAGCGCGAGGTAGACGACGTCCGCCACGATCAGGACTACCGAGACGGCCCTCTTGATCCGCTTCATGACCAGCCTTCCCGGGCTACCATGATGACCATGGGACGAAACTTCTGGAAGCAGGCCCTGGAGCGCGCCGCGAAGAGCGTCGCGCAGGCCCTCGTGATCGTGTTCGGCGCCGCAAGCTTCTCGCCGTGGACTGCAGACTGGAAGGCCGCCTCCGGCATCGCCGGGGCGGCCTTCTTGCTGTCCCTCGTGAGCTCGATCGCCACGGCCGGAGTCGGTGAGCCGAACGACCCGTCAGCGGTTCGGCTCACCGACCGCTGAGCTACTCCGGGGGGAGCGCCGCCAGCGTCTTCTCCAGCAGGGCCCGAAGGGTGGCCGCGTCGCGGATCCCGCCCCCGGGCGAGACCTTCAGGTCCATGTCGCCGGAGGCGTCGAAGGTCACGACGATGAACGCGAAGGGGCGCCCGGGGCCGGCGAGGGTCTCCAGCACCGCGAGCTCCGTGTCGTCGTCCTCCACCTCGGTTTCCACGTAGTTGGTGGCCACCGGGCTACTTCCGTTCGAACGGGTTGAACGGCGCCGTGGGAGCGGGGGGCTCCGTCTGCTCCGGCGCCACCTCGATGGCCGCCTCGGCGTGCGCCTGGAGAGCGTCTCCGGCGGCCTGCGTGGCTGCCTCCCGCTCCCGGTCCGCGACCATCTCCGCCTTGGTGCGCCGCTTGCGCTTCGTGGTCGCCGGCGCGGCGCCCGGGTCGGGGACGGGGCCGTCGTCGAGCTCCGGCTCTACGGCCTTGATGGCACCGGTGAGGAGTGAGACCCCGGGGCCCTGCATGAGCTCCAACCCGGCGGCGAACTCCAGGACGGTCTCCGGGCCTTCCTGGCCCTCGCGGGTGAGGGTCACCCGGTACGTATCTGCCATGATCAGTCTGTTGCCCTTCGCTCGCGGATGATGATGAGCGCGCCGCCGAGGACTCCGCGGCGCTTGTCGATGTCCAGCATTTTGGTGATCTGCGCGTCGTCCGCGTAGAGCCGCGCGGTGCCCTTCCGGGCTCCCCCCAGCGCGTCGAGGGTGGAGCGCAGGAGCTTGTCGGCGTCGGGCGGCCCGACCGGCGCATCGGTGTCCGCGGCCCGGCACTGCTCCGCGGTGACGTAAAACCAGCACCGTTCGATCGTCACCGGCACGCCGGGGCCAAAGATCGGCAGCTGTCGAGGATCGATGCCCGCGTCCTTGTACGCCGCGAACGCCCCGGCCTTGACGGCGGCGCGCCATGACGGCAGGTACGGCGACCGCTCCAAGAGCTGCCCCGCACTGCTGAGATCCTTCGATCCCTGCGGCGCGGGGCGCCCGTGAACGTAGATCGTCAGCCGCACGCTAGGCCAGCGGGTGAGGGTACGTCCCCGCCTGAACGAGCGCGAGGTACTGGTTCGCGAGGTCCACTTCCTGCTGCGTCGCGGTGATCAGGTACCACGGGTCGTTCTGCGCAGGACCGCGCTTCGTGACCCGCCCGACGACGATTCCCGGTGTGGCGCCCGGGCCCTGCGGCAGCGCGCCGGTCAGTTGGCCGATGACCTGCGTCTGGTTGATCCGCATCCCCTGGCGCAGGTACGGGAGCGGGTCGCTGTTCGTGTGCGGCGACGGGGGCAGCGCGTACGGTTTCCCGCCCCACTGGATGGGCTGCATCCCGCCCTGACCGTCGTCGAGGACGACCACGGTCGCCGTCAGCCGCTCCTGGGTGACGTTGCCGGTGCGCCGCTGCTCGTCGGTGATGTACTGCGGGTTGCGCGGGACCGTCTCCAGCTTCAGCGGGAAGAACATGACCAGGCGGCCGAACATGTCGGCCAGAGCGGCCCCCTTCCCGCCGCCGGCGATCGGCGCCCCGGCGGCTACGGCCTGCCCGAGGGCGGGCGGGGGCGCGGCGTGCTGCTGCACCGGGGGCTGCTGCGCGTAGCTCGCCGCTGGCGAGTAGGCCGGGGCCGTCGCCGCGCCTGCGAACGGGTTCGCCGCGGTGGGCTGCTGCGCGGCGGGTGCCGGGGGGGCGTAC
>JAVHXX010000567.1 GCA_031119595.1 Patulibacter sp.
GCTTCGACTTCGTCTTCGGGTCGACGATGTGGTCGAGGTTCGCCTTGACGGCGCTGGCGTCGAACGTCTCGCCGTCGGTGAAGGTGACATCGTCACGCAGGACGAACGAGTACGTGAGGCCGTCCGGCGAGACCGTCCAGCTCTTCGCGAGCCACGGCTTGATGGTGCCGTCGGCCTCGAGCGAGACGAGCGAGTCGAGGATCGGGCGGCTGAAGAACCCGGCGACGTCCGCAGGGCTCTGGTGCGGGTCGAGGCAGTCCGAGTCCGAGTTGATCGCGAACTTCAGCGTGCCGCCGCTGACGGGCTTGCCGCCGGACGCCGCCGACGCGGTTCCGGTGGAGTTGTCCCCACCGCAGGCCGAGAGGCCGGCGGCGAGGAGGAGCGAGGTGGCGGCGAGCGCCGGGACGAGGGCTGGTCGCCCTGGGAAACGGTGAGGCATGTGGGTGGGTGCGTGTGGGTCGGGGGCTGAGGGCTAGGCCTGGGCGACGGCGGGGATGCCGGCACCGGAGGCGACGGACGCGGCGTCGCCCGTGGCGATGCGCGTGAGGTCGCGGACGAAGGTGGAGCGCTCGATCGACCGCAGGTCCTTGCGGAGCTGCAGCGACTGGGTCGACAGCTCGGCCTTGACGTCGTCGGTGACGTTTCCGGGGAACTCGGCCCGGTCGATCTCGGGATGCTTCGCGAAGAACGCGTCGAGGAAGGCCGGCAGCGCGCCGCCGATCTCGGCCGTGCGCTCGACGATCACGCCGAGCTCCTCCCCCGTGCTGCCGAAGAGCACGTACGTGGGGATGTGGCTGCGTCCCTCGAACGGGTACGCGTTCGCGACGTCCTCGGTCTCGGGACCGCGCACGAGCACGTGGAGCGTGATGTGCGGTGAGGCCTCGGCGATCCGCGCCACGATCGGCAGGTTCGCGACGACGTCCGGGCACCAGTTCTCGACGATCGCGAGCACGTCGACCGAGTCGGTGATCTGGCCGAGCGTGACGCGGTCCGCGTCGGTGAACTCGACCGCGTCGTGGTTCTCACGGAACGCGGCCGTGTGGTTCACGGTGCCGTCGACGAACGCGTCGAAGGCGATGGCCTGCTCGAAGGCGCGAGCACGGCGCTCGAGGGTGAGAGGCATGGGGACTCCTGGGTATGTAGCGCTTGCATCCACCGCTCGGCGGACGCCGTGTCTTCACCCGGAGCACCCCGCCGCAGAGGAGGGTTGCTGGCCAGCGAGCCGGGGCTTGGTGCTGGCGCTCATGACACGCAGTTGGTCTGTTCGGGCCGTTTCGAGGCCGCTGCGAAGCGAACCTAGACCGCCCGGTTCATATTGTCGACTAACTTGATCCTAATTACCCCCTTTGGAGAATCATGACCGCCCAGGACACCGCCGCGCCACCCGCACCCGACACCCTCGCGGTGTTCGCCGTCGCGTGGGACGACGAGCGTGCCGTGGCCCTGCGCGGCCACATGACCACCGAGCTCCACGCCCGGTACATCGACCTCATCACCGAGCTCGTCGAGGACCCCGAGCAGGTCGGCGAGGCCCTCAAGGACGACATCTCACCCGAGATCGTGGCGCACACCGTGATCGCGGAACTCGGCGGAATCCCGGTCGGCCACGCCGCCCTCATCCGCTCGCGGCACGACGCGCACCCGGGCGAACTCGAGGTCAAGCGGGTCTACACCGCGGACGCCGCCCGCCGGCGCGGCGTGTCCGTCGCCCTCCTCGCCGCCCTCGAACGGTGGGCCGCGGACCAAGGCGCCGAGCGCGTGATCCTGGGCACCGGCCCCGAACAGCCGGAGGCCGTCGCGCTGTACGGCAAGACGGGCTACGAGCGCATCGCGTCGTTCGCACCCGAGCCGTGGAAGGACCTCGTCTACTGCTTCGAGAAGCGCCTCTGAACGGCCCCGCGCCGGCGGGCCGCCCCACCGCACCCGGGTGACGATTCCTAACCGGACGGACCATTCGGGTCCCCGCCCGACCTGCAAACACCATAAAGACGGTCGTCTTTGCTAGCTTTGCGCCTCCGCTGGTCACACACAGCGGCGAGAGAGCAACGATGAGCACCCGCACCGCACCCATCCCGGCAGCGCCCGACAGCGCGCACCGGTCGAACGGACCGTCGCTCGAGGCCCGCCGCGGGGTGCGGCGAGGCCTCGCGCAACGCATCGCGGTGCGGGTGCTGTCGCTCGCGATCCTCATCGGCGTCTGGTGGCTCGTCGCCGCGCTGAAGATCTGGCAGCCGGTGTTCGTGCCGGCGCCGTCGGCCGTCTGGCACCAGTTCATCCTGTCCGAGTCGATCCACGACGGACAGAAGGGCCTCAGCGGCTACTACCTCCACCAGCATCTGCTCGCCTCGCTGGGCCGCATCGCCGCCGGCCTCTTCTGGGCCATCCTCTTCGGCGCGGCGCTCGGGCTCGCCCTCGCGACGAGCAAGTGGTTCCGGCTCATCGCCGAGCCCTACGTCAACTTCATCCGCGCGCTGCCGCCGCTCGCCTACTTCTCGCTGCTGATCATCTGGTTCGGCATCGAGAACACGTCGAAGATCTGGCTGCTCTTCCTTGCGTCCTTCCCGCCGATCGCGCTCTCGGTGCTCAGCGGCGTTCGTGGGATCCCGCAGCAGCGCCTCGACGCGATCCGCGCGCTCGGCGCCGGCCGTACCCAGGCGCTGCGGCACGTGGTGCTGCCGTCGGTACTGCCCGAGCTCTTCACGGGCATCCGGCTCGCGATCGGCTTCGCCTGGACCACCATCGTCGCCGCGGAAACCGTTGACGGCATCCCCGGCATCGGCGGCCTCGCCTGGTCGACGAAGAAGTTCCAACAGACCGACACCGCGGTGCTCTGCATCATCGTGATCGGGCTCGCCGCCATCCTCCTCGACCAGCTCGTGAAGGCCATCGAGCGCCGCGCCGTCCCCTGGCGCGGCCGCGGCTGACCCACGCCGCGGCCGCGGCCCCCCCCCGGGCTCTTATA
>JAVHXX010000568.1 GCA_031119595.1 Patulibacter sp.
ACGACCCACACCATCTGATCTTCGTCGCCGACACCGACGGCGCACTGCTCTGGCTCGAAGGGCGTCCGGCCACGCTTTCGAGCGTGAACGAGGCCGGCGTCGTGGTCGGCGGCTCCTACGCCGAACGCCACCGCGGCACGAGCGCCATCGGCACGTCCCTGGCCGAGGGGCGGCCGCTGCAGATCTTCGCGGGCGAGCACTTCGAGGTCGGCTTCCACACGCTCGGGTGCTCGGCGGCGCCGGTCCGCGACCCGCTCAGCGGCGAGATCGTCGGGGCGGTGGGCGTGAGCGGCGCGTTCACCGCGACGCACCCACACAGCCTCAGCGTGGTGGCGCTCGCCGCGCGCTCGATCGAGCACGAGTTGCTCGCGGCGGCCCAGACCGACGTCGCCCGCTTCCTCAACATGACCGAGGCCACGTTCTCGGTGCTCGGCCGCCAGCGCGGACACGTGCGGATCGGCCCGCGGCACGTGGAGCTCTCGCGTCGGCACACCGAGATGCTCCTGCTCCTGTGCCTGTGCCCCGAGGGGTTGAGCGCCGAGCAGATGGCCGTCGAGCTCTATGGCGCTGCCGGTCGCCCCGGCACGGTGCGCACGGAGATGCACCGACTCCGCCACAGCCTCGAGCGCCTCATCGGCGAGCGCCCGTACCGGTTGCTGGGCCGGGTCGACTGCGACGTCCTCGACTTCGAGCGCCGCCTCGAGGCGAGCGACGTCCGCGAGGTCCTCGACCGGTCGCTCGGACCGACGCTCTCCGCCACGACGGTGCCGCGGCTGGTCGACCTGCGCGACGCGATCGACGGCCGCATCCGCGACGCGGTGCTCGCCTCGGGCGACGTCGCCCTGATCGAGCGATGGCTCCGCACGCCCGCGGGGCGGGACGATGCCGAGGCCTCCAGGAGGCTGATGGGGCATCTCGGCCGCGACGATCCCCGCCGCGCCGCCGAACGGTCCAGACTCCGTCGTCTCATGGTGTCCGACGTCGGCGACGGCGGGCCGTGATCCGACGCGGCGCGCGCTCGCGACGCCGCACGACGAGGGGGAGAGCACATGACGGGGGAGAGGCCGACGCCCGGCGACGGACGGGCGACGTTCGTCAAACCGGGCCGCCGTGGCGACGCCGGCGGAGCGGCGGCCCGGGCGGCGGTCGCCGCCAGGCCGGCCGCGACGGGTGCGCCCGCGCCTGCGCCTGTGCCTGTGAGCGCACCCACGTGGGAGGCCGAACCGTCGCGGGCGTTGCCCGCTCCCTTCGAACCGGCGCCGATCCCGGGAGAGGGCTCGTGGCTCGGACCGGTCGAGGTGATCGCGCTCGCGTGCACCGGGATCGGGTGGTTGCTCCCGGGACCCGGTTGGCTGGTCGGGATCGTCGCGGTCCTCATCTCGTCGCGGTGGACGGCGGGGGAGAAGGCCCTCGCGATCATCGGCCCGGTCGTGCTGATCGCGATCCCGTTCGTCGGGTTCATGTCGACCGTGTTCGATCCGGGGCTCGACGGCCTCTCGAGCGCTTTGGGGTGGCTCGTGGCCCTGTTCGTCGTGGCGGTGGCCGTGTGGCCCGCCGCTGCGACCTATCTCTGGGTGAAGGGGCGGCGGCGAGCGCTCGGACGCCCGAGCTGAGCGACGCGTGCACGCGGCAGCGGGACGCTGCTGCCCGCGCGGGCGGCGACATCGACGCGCGCCTGGCGCGTCGACGCTCCACGATCCCGACGGTGCCGCGGATCGGCCGAACATCCCGCACCAAGCCTGATTTCTGGGCTCCGATGCACCGAGATCGACGGACTGCCTGGGGTCGCGGCCCCAGGACCGCTAGGACGAACGTCCGACGAGAGGCGCAGCGCTCACGCGTTTGGACGACTGGTCGATGGGTAGCCACTGGTACTCAGCAGACCAGCCCTCCGATGAAGAAGACCACCCTCACCCGCACGCTCATCGTCCCGGTCGTCATGGCCGTGCTCGGTATCGCCGCCGTCGGCCTGCTCGGCACGCTCCAGGGCCGTGCCGACCGCGCCCGCACCGCGCAGATCCGGATCGCCGAGATCACTGCGTCCCTGCAGCAGCTCGGAGCGCTCCCGCACCTCCAGGGCGTCGGCCCGGCCGAGGCCGAACTCGGTATCAAGGCCGCCCGCGCGGACATCGCCGGCCAGCTCAAGGCCCTCGGGCAGCAGGCCGACCCGCCGACGGCGCTCGCCGCCGCGACCACCGCGATCCGTGCGAACGACCCGAAGGTCGACGAGGTCTTCTCGCTCG
Organism: Patulibacter sp.; assembly: GCA_031119595.1. Classification (GTDB taxonomy): domain Bacteria; phylum Actinomycetota; class Thermoleophilia; order Solirubrobacterales; family Solirubrobacteraceae; genus JAGIBJ01. The sequence continues at coordinate 2,244 of JAVHXX010000568.1, forward strand.
CCCGCCGCGGCCAGGGTCACACGCCGGACGGCGTGACCGCCACGCGCCAGCAGCTCGACCGCCAGACGGCGGCGATCGATTCGCTCCAGAAGGCCAGCGCCGACTACGCCGATCGCGCGCACTTCGCACGGAGCCAGGCGACGCAGGGCATCGTCTTCACGGTCCTCCTGCTCCTGAGCGTGTTCGCGTTCTTCTACACGCGGTCGGTGTTCGACCACCGCACGGTCCGCCGCCTCTTCGCCGAGAACGAGCGCCTGCTCGAGGCGAGCCGCGACGAGGCCCACACCGACGTCCTCACCGGCCTCGCGAACCGCCGGGCCCTCCAGATGGACCTCGAGAGCCTCCTGCCCGACGCGACGGACGAAGAGCGCGTGTTGCTCGCCCTGTTCGACCTCGACGGCTTCAAGGGCTACAACGACACTTTCGGCCACGCCGCCGGCGACGAGCTGCTCGCCCGCCTCGGCCGCAACCTCCAGCGCGCGGTCGCCGACCACGGCGCCACGGCCTACCGCCTCGGCGGCGACGAGTTCTGCGTCCTCTCGCAGATCGAGACCGACCAGAGCGAGGAGCTCATCGCCGCAGCGACCCTCGCCCTCACCGACGAGGGCGACGGCTGGTCGATCGGCACGTCGGTCGGCACCGTCTGGGTGCCCGGCGACGCCGGCGACGTCGAGACCGCCCTCGTGATGGCGGACGAGCGGATGTAC
>JAVHXX010000569.1 GCA_031119595.1 Patulibacter sp.
AGTCTCTCCCACTTCGATCGGACGCGCAAGCGCCCGAGATCCGGGTGGAGCCGCCGGGCGACGGCGTCCACCCGGATCGTCGGCCCTACTGCGGCGTCAGCTTGAGCGAGATCGCGTTCCCGGAACCCGCGGTCAGCGGCGAGATCACGCCGGTCAGCGCGCCGCAGCCACTCAGGTTGCTGATCGCGAACGTGCCGGCCAGCGTGCCGCCGCTCAGCGGGGCGAACGGGTTGGTCGACGCCAGTGCGATCGTCGACGCCTGCGTCGCCTGGCAGTTTGCTCCGCCGGCGAGTTGGATCCCGAACGCCTTGATCGACGGCAGCTTGATGCGCACCTTCGTGCTCGCCGTGAGTTTGTTCGAGATCAGGGTGCCGGTCAGCCCCTCCGTGGGAACGAGGGCCACGCTCGCGGTGACGGGGAGGAACCCGAGAGCCTTGAGGCTCGCGGTCGTCGGCGAGAAGGCGACGTCGCCCGTCACCTTGCCGGTGCGCACGAAGATCTGCTCGTGCGCCGTGCCCACGAGCGGCAGCGACCCCTTGACGAGGTTCTTGAGGGTCGCGGAGCCGGCGACGTCGTACCCGTAGGTGATGTCCGGTTCGCACGAACAAGGGGTCGGAGTGGGCGTCGGCGTCGGTGTCGGAGTCGGAGTCGGAGTCGGAGTCGGAGTCGGAGTCGGCGTCGGCGTCGGGGTCGGGGTGAAGCTGCCGATCGGGAACACCACGAGCCGCGGGCTCTGGACTTCGGGACTGAGCGAGCAGGCGATCGTGTCGGTGAGGTCTGCCGTTTCGGGCGAGGTGCCGGCCGCGGGGTTCGGGTCGGGGTACGACACGACGAGACCGAAGCTGGTCACGTCGTACGAACCGGAGCCGGACTGGGGGTAGACGAGACTCGGGACCTTGCCTGACGCGAGCACCGACAGATCGGCACCGGGAGCGCGGGAGATCGTGCCGACGGTGCCGGGGACCTTCACGTTCAGACCGTTGCTCGACGTGATCCCCGGAGCGGAGACCTTGATCACCGTCTGGGTCGTCACCCGATAGGGCGTCGAGCCGAAGGCGTCGAGGTAAGCGTGGGCATCCGGGCCGGTGAGCGCGACATCGACGTCGAGCGGCGTCAGCCCGGTCGGAATTCCCACGGCGACGTAGTCCGAGGTTTCGGTCCGGAAGGTGGCGGTGACCGGCGCAGATGCTCCGTTCGGCAGCACGCATTGGTACGTGAGCGTGACCTGCTTCGGGGTCGGCGTGGGCGTCGGGACCGGGGTCACGACCGGCGTGGGCGTCGGCACCGGCGTGGGCGTCGGAGCAGGCGTCGGCGTGGGCGTGGGCGTGGGCGTCGGCGCAGGCGTCGGCGTGGGGACCGGCGTCCCCGAGATCGTCGTGTTCTGCGACGCAGGCGACAGCGTGCAGGAGACGTCGAAGGTCAGCGGATCGGGATCGGACGGCGGGACGCCGTCGGGGTTGTCGATGTTCGGGATGTCCGTCCCGCTGGCGTCCTGCGCCTTCCACGCGAACGTGAACGAATCGAACGTGATCGACGGCTGCCCCGCCTGCGGGTAGGTGAGCGAGGGGAAGGTGCCATCGCCGGTGAGCGTGAAGTCACCGTTCGACGACGCAGGCTGCTTCGGGAACGAGATCGGGAGCTTGACCGCCAGGCGCCCGGACGACGTGATGCCGGGTGCGTACACCGACGCCACCGCCTTCATGTCCGCGCTCACGGTCGCTGCGCCGATCAGCCCGATCGCAGACGAGGTATCACCACCGGCGACCGCGGAAGCGTGCACGCTCCAGCCACCCGTCGGGATGCCGACGGGTGGCTGCGCCGGCGCCGTCGTGTCGAGCGACAGCGTGAGCGGCTGCGGCTCGAGCAGGTAGGGGTACAGGCACGAGTACGTGAGCGTCGTGTGCGTGGCGGCGACCGCCGGGGACGCGGACAGGCCGGCGGCGACCATCGCGGCAGCCGCGATCGCGACGCGGCGGCGATGCGAGAGGTGGGACATGGTGGGCTCCCTGGAGGCGGACAGGCGACTCGGGGGAGTGTCACCAAGGAATACGTGCGCCACGTTTGGGGGGACGGGACGCGTGGACCAGTCCTAATGCACCACCGTCCGAAACGCAAGACGACGCGGAGCGTTCGGTCCGCTTCGCCCGAGGCCGACGCGCCGGAGGCCGCCCCGGAAACGCGAGACGCCCCCGCCACCGAACCGGTGACGAGGGCGTCTCAGGCGCTTCGAGCTGGCCCCGGGCGCGAGGCCCGGGGCTCTCTCGCGGTCGCTACTTCTTCGGCGTGAGCTTCAGCGCGATCGTGTTGCCCGAGCCCGCGGTGAGCGGCGACACGATGCCGTTCAGCGGACCGCAACCGGAGAGGTTGCTGATCGAGAACGTGCCGGCGAGCGTGCCACCCGAGAGGGGCGCGAACGTCGGATCGGTCGACTTCAGCGGGATCGTGCTGATCTGCGACGCCTGGCAGGAGGACCCACCGGCGAGCTGGATGCCGAACGTCTTGATCGACGGCAGCTTGATGCGGACCTTGGCGGTCGCGGTCAGCTTGCCACCGGACAGGTTGCCGGTCACCTTCTCCGTCGGCACGAGGTTCACCGTGGCCGTGACGGGCAGGAAGCCCAGCGCGGTCAGGTTGCCCGTGGTCTGGCCGAGCGTGAGGTCAGCCGTGAAGTTGCCCGTGCGCACACCAAGCGTGGCGTTGATGCCACCGGCGAGCGGGAGGGAGCCCTTCACGAGCGTCTTCAGCGTGGCCGAACCAGCCAGCGTGTAGCCGTAGTTGATCGTCGACTCGCCACCGGTCGGGGTGGGCGTCGGGGTCGGCGTCGGCGTGGGCGTCGGCGTCGGCGTGGGCGTGGGCGTCGGCGTCGGCGTCGGGGTCGGCGTCGGCGTCGGCGTGGGCGTCGGCGTCGGCGTCGGCGTCGGCGTCGGGGTCGGCGTCGGGGTC
>JAVHXX010000570.1 GCA_031119595.1 Patulibacter sp.
TCGATGCCCCGGTCGACCTCGACGACCTCGCGTCGCGGGACACCCGCCGGCTCGCCGACCGCCCGCCCGTCGCCGCGCTCGCGGACGCCCCCGCGCAGCCGACCCTCGCCGACCTGACCGCCCTGGCGGCCGCCGGCGCGCGCATCGACGAGTTGGCCGCCCTCGTCACCGACGGCCCCGTGTCGCTCCTGCCGCTCCCCGGTCGCCGCGATGCCGCGCCGTTCGAGGCGCTGCGCGCCCTTGCGCCGACACCGCCGACGGTGTTGCTCGCCCCGATCGGCTCCGTCGCCTCGACGGTGAACATCGTGACCTGGGCTCGGAACTTCTTCGCGGCGGGCGGCATCGAGGCAGTCGTGCCCGGGGACGGCGGCGATCCCGTCGAGCGGCAAGAGGCCGACGGATATGCCGTTGCCGTGCTGTGTCCCGGACGCGGGGTCGACGACGAGTCGACCTCGGCCATGGCCGAGGCCCTCCGCAAGGCCGGCGCCGACCGGATCCTCCTCGCCATGGGCAAGGACGACCGCGCGCAGGGCGTCGGCGCGGACGCCGCCGTCCGTGACGGCCAGGACATGGCGGTGGTGCTCGCCGATCTCCACCGATACCTCGACGCAGGGCAGGACGCATGAGCCTCGACGACGCGATCATCCCGGACCTCGCCGAGCTGAGCCTCGGCGACGTCGACCGGACGGCCGCCACGGCTGGCGACGCGGCGACCGTCGCGGGCCCGGAGGCGACCGGTTGGGAGGCACCCGAGGGTTTCACGATCCGCCCGGCGTACACCTCCGCCGACCGCGCCGGCCTGGACTTCGTCGGTGGCATGCCGGGCTATGCGCCGTACCTGCGCGGCCCCTACCCGACGATGTACGTGCAGAAGCCGTGGACCGTCCGGCAGTACGCAGGCTTCTCCACGGCCGAGGAGTCGAACGCCTTCTACCGCCGCAACCTCGCGGCCGGCCAGAAGGGTCTGTCGGTCGCCTTCGACCTCGCGACCCACCGGGGCTACGACAGCGACCATCCCCGCGTCGCCGGCGACGTCGGCATGGCCGGCGTCGCCATCGACTCCATCTACGACACGCGGACCCTGTTCGACGGCATCCCGCTCGACCAGATGAGCGTGTCGATGACGATGAACGGCGCGGTGCTCCCGATCCTCGCGCTCTACATCGTCGCGGGCGAGGAACAGGGCGTCGAGCACAAGCAGCTCAGCGGCACGGTCCAGAACGACATCCTCAAGGAGTTCATGGTCCGGAACACCTACATCTACCCGCCGAAGCCGTCGATGCGGATCATCTCCGACATCTTCGCCTACACGGCCGCGGAGATGCCACGGTTCAACTCGATCTCGATCTCCGGGTACCACATGCAGGAGGCCGGGGCGAGCGCCGACATCGAGCTCGGATACACCCTCGCGGACGGCATCGAATACGTGCGTGCGGGCATCGCCGCGGGGATGAAGGTCGACCGGTTCGCGCCGCGGCTGTCGTTCTTCTGGTCGATCGGGATGAACTTCTCCATGGAGGTGGCGAAGATGCGCGCGGGGCGTCTGCTCTGGGCGCAGCTCATGCGCCAGTTCGAGCCGGGTGACCTGCGGTCGCTGTCGCTGCGCACCCATTCGCAGACCTCCGGCTGGAGCCTCGCCGCGCAGGACGTCTACAACAACGTGGTCCGTACCTGTGTGGAGGCGATGGCGGCGACCCAGGGCCACACGCAGTCGCTCCACACGAACGCGCTCGACGAGGCCCTCGCCCTGCCGACCGACTTCTCCGCCCGCATCGCGCGCAACACCCAGCTGTTCCTGCAGCAGGAGTCGGGCACCTGCGACGTCATCGACCCGTGGGGCGGCAGCTATTACATCGAGTGGCTCACCGATCAGCTCGCACGACGGGCGCTCGCCCACATCGAGGAGATCGAGAGCCTGGGCGGGATGACCGAGGCGATCGATGCCGGCATCCCGAAGCTGCGCATCGAGGAATCGGCGGCGAAGATCCAGGCCCGGATCGACTCGGGCCGGCAGACGATCGTCGGCGTGAACAGCTTCCGGCCCGAGGTCGACACCCCGATCGACGTGCTCAAGATCGACAACTCGTCGGTGCGCGCGCAGCAGATCGCGAAGCTCGAGCGATTGCGTGCCGAGCGCGACGAGACCCGCGTGCGGTCGGTGCTCGAGTCACTCACCGAGGTGGCGGGCGGCCGCGACGGCAACCTCCTCGAACTCGCCGTGGAAGCGGCCCGCACCAAGGCCAGCGTGGGGGAGATCAGCGATGCGCTCGAGAAGGTCTATGGTCGGCACGCGGCCGAGATCCGCTCGATCGCCGGCGTGTACAGGAGCGAAGTGGGCGAGACCGACGAGACGTTTGCCAGGACGAAGCGGCTGGTCGAGTCCTTCTCCGAGCAGGAGGGGCGGCGACCGCGCATCCTCGTCGCGAAGATGGGCCAGGACGGCCACGACCGCGGCCAGAAGGTGATCGCCACGGCGTTCGCCGACCTCGGCTTCGACGTCGACATCGGCCCGCTGTTCCAGACGCCCGAGGAGGTCGCCCGGCAGGCGATCGAGGCGGACGTCCACATCGTCGGCGCGAGCTCGCTCGCGGCCGGGCATCTCACGCTCGTCCCGCAGCTCCGCAAGGCGCTCGACGACCTCGGCCGCGAGGACATCCTCGTGGTCGTCGGCGGCGTCATCCCGCCGGCCGACTTCGACGAACTGCGGGCCGGTGGTGCCGACGCGATCTTCCCGCCCGGCACCGTGATCGGCGAGGCGGCGGGCAGTTTGCTCGAGCTGCTCATCGACCGGCTCGGGCTCGAACTCCCGGACGACGTCGTCGCCGCCTGAGCGTGCCGGAGAACGAGCACGAGACCGCGTCGGGCGCCGCCAGGGCGGCCGTCCCGGGCACCGTCGACCGTCGGCGGCGACGGCCGTCGCTCGACGCCCTCGCCGCCGGGG
>JAVHXX010000037.1 GCA_031119595.1 Patulibacter sp.
GCCTTGAGCTGGAGCGCGTGGCGCTCGCTCTGCCCGGAGAAGAGCTGGACCTGCTGCTGGAGGATGTCGAGGAGGTCGACGGGTCGCAGGGACACGCCCTCGTCGCTGTGCTCCAGGCGCTGGAGGTCGAGGAAGTCGCTGATGAGGTCCGACAGCCGCGACGCCTGCTGGTGCACCGTGCCGAGGTACTCGAGGCGTTCTTCCTGCTCGTACTCGCGCGCCATGAGCAGCTCGGTGAAGCCGAGGATCGCCGCGAGCGGCGTGCGGAGTTCGTGCGACACCGTCGCCATGAGCTCGTCCTTCACGCGCTCCGCCTCGCGGACGTCCGTCGTCTCCGTGAGCACGAAGATCCGGCCGATCAGCTGGCCCGACTGCGTGCGGACGGGCGCGGTGTACCGCCGGACCCAGCGGTTCGTGTCGACGAACCGGAACTCGTCGACCATCTCGATGTCGGGGTCCTCGAAGATCTCGGTGACGCGGGCGCGGTACGCGACGGGGTCGTCGGTCCGGTTCGCGACGAAGTCGGAGAGCTCGTCGTTCGTCATCGAGTCCCGGTCGCGACCGTCGAGGAGGACGTCCGCGAAGAAGCGGTCCATCGCCGGGTTGGAGAGGATGACCTCGCGGTCCATGCCGACGAGGTGGATCGCGTCGCCGGCGGCGTCGAGCACGGCGCGGTTGAGATCGGCGAGCCACTGGCTGCGTTCGGCCTCGATCGAGTTCGCGAGCGCCACGGCGGCCTGCTCGGCGATGTGCTCGATCGCAGCGACCTCGTCGCGGTCGTACGGCCGGTCGGCAGTGCGGCCGAGGCTCAGCACGCCCGTGTGTTCGTCGCCGTGGATCAACGGGACGTGCAGCTCGTGGCGCAGCACGATCGCGCGACCGAAACTCTGCAGCGTGAGGTCGCCGGCGACGTGTTCGGCATGGACCGGACGCGCCTCCTCGAGGGCTCGGCCTGCGAGCCCGGCCGAGGTCGTGAGTTCATGCGGCAGCGCGTCCACCGCGACACCGCGGGTGCATACGGGTACGAGGCGGTCGGACTCGTGACTCGCGGCGGTGAACACCACGCCGACCGCAGAGTCGGTCATGTCGGCGACGCGCCGCAGGAGCGTGTCCGCGCGCTCGGTGAGGTCGGTGCGACGACCGAGTTCTTCCGCGATCCCCGCGAACAGTCCCACCCGTCCGTGCGCCTCGCTCAGCGCCTCGGTCTTCAGCTGGAGTTCCTCGGAGTACGAGGTCAGCGCGGCATTGGCATCGGTGAGTTCGAGCTGTCCGGCTTCTAGTTCGGATGCCTGGGCTTCGAGTTCCACGGCTTGGCTCTCGAGTTCGACGGCCTGCCGCTCGAGTTCGGAGTTCTGCGCTTCGAGTTCGGCGTGCTGGCTCTCGAGTTCGGTGTTGCTCTCGAGCAGCGCCTCCCCCATCGCATTGAACGCGTCGTTCAGACGACCGATCTCGTCGGCGCGCGACTCGTTCAGGCGGGTGCCGAGGTCGCCCTTGCCGATGCGGTCGGCGGCCTCCGCAGCCCGGCGGATCGGCGCGGCGACGGAGCGTGCGAGGTAGAGCGTCAGCAGCCCGAAGAGCACGGCAGCGAGGAAGCCGGCGCCGACCGCGATCGACATCGCCCGTGAAGCGTGGCTCGACGCCGCGGCTTCGCGGGCATTCGCGTCCTCGCGCATCGCGGAGGTGAGGTCGGCGATCTCGCCGCGGATCGAGTCGACGCGACGCTTGCCCTCGGCGCTGACGATCACCGACCGGCCCTTCGCCGGGTCGGACCGGAGCGTCTGGACGAGCGGGTCGGCGTAGTCCGTGATGTAGGCCCGTGCCTCGGTGCTGATCGACATCGCCAGCACGTGCTCGTTGTCGTCCGCGAAGTGCACGGCGCCGAGCTGACGAGTCGCGGCGGGAATGTCCCGGCGGGCTGAGGTGAGCGGTTCCAGGAAGCGGTCTTCGTCGGTGATCGCGAACCCGCGTACGCCGGTCTCCGCGTCGACCACGAGCGAGCCGACGTTCTCGGCGACGGCGAGGGTGCGCTCCGCGTGAGCCGCGTCGGCCGAGGAGTCACGGAGGTCGGCGATCGAGATCGCGAGGACCACGATCGAGGCGACGAAGACGGCGCCGACCACCGCGATCGCCGCGGCGATCCGGGCGGTGAGATGGCGGCTCATGCCGTGCCCGCCCGTCGGTAGAGGTGGGGAGCGACGAACTCCATCCCGAGCGCACGCGGGTCCGAGAGGCGTTCGCTACGGCCGAGCAGCAACAGACCGCCGGGCGCCAGGGACTCGGCGAGCATGCCGTGGAGGCGCTGCCGCGCGTTCGGCTCGAGGTAGATCGCCATGTTGCGGCAGAGGACGATGTCCCAGCCGCCGCCGGGTGGGCCCTGGGTGACGATGTCGCGGACCTCGAACCACGGCTTCGCGTCCTCCGGGAGCACGTGGCCGGCGAGCTCGCCTTCGTCGAGTCCGGCCCGGGCGCGGCGGATGTTCTCGTCGAGGATGTCGCTCCCCAGGAGCTGCGCGCGGCCGGCCGCGCCGAGGCGGTCCAGGAGGACGGCGAGCGTCCACAGTTCGGCGCCGGTCGAGCAGCCTGCGGACCAGACCCGCGGACGCTCCTTGTAGCGGAGGTGGTCCGTGTGCTCGGCGAGCAGCTCGAACTGGTCGGCGTCGCGGAAGAACCCGGTGACGGAGATCGCGATGGAGCGGCGGAACTCGGTGCGTGCGCCGGGGTCGTGTCGCAGCACGGAGCCGAGCTCGACGATGTCGGCGACCGTGCCCTTCTCGAGCGCCCGGGCGACGCGCGCCTCCACGTGCGCCGGCCGGAACATGGCAAGCTCCAGGTCCGACGCTGCGGACAGCGTCTGCACGTCTTCGACGGAGATCGGCACTACGACACCAGGGCCGAGGCGCCGAGCTTGTCCCGCACGGCGTCGAGGAGCCGCAGCGGCGAGAACGGTTTGGTGATGTAGGCGTCGACCCCGACCTCGAGCGCCGCGTTGCGATCGAATTCCTGCGCGCGCGCCGTGAGCATCACGATCGTGAGGTTCTTCGTCTCGGGGTCGGCGCGCAGGCGGCGGCATACCTCGAGGCCAGAGAGACCGGGCATCGCCCAGTCGAGGAAGAGCAGGTCGGGACGGTGCTGACGGGCGAGGCGCAGCGCTTCGATGCCGTCGACGGCCTCGACGATCTGGAAGCGACCGCTGTCGAGGGTCACGCGGACGAGTGCGCGGAGGGCGTCCTCGTCGTCGGCGATGAGGATCGTCCGCGGCTCAGCAGGCACTCGGGCGCTCCAGCATGGACTGGATCTCGTGCTGCGGCAGCGACACGAACGTCTCCACGCAGGCGGGATCGAACTGGGTGCCGGCCTTCTTCACGACCTCGGCGATCGCGATCTCGAGCGGGAGGCCGTCGCGGTACGGGCGGTCGCTCGTCATGGCGTCGACGGTGTCGACGATCGAGAAGATGCGGGCCCAGATCGGGATCTCCTCGCCGCGTTGGCCGCTCGGGTATCCCCCGCCGTCCCAGCGCTCGTGGTGGTGCAGGACGACCTCGAGGGCGCGGTCCAGGAACGGCACCTGCGCGAGGATGCGGCCACCTTCCTCGGGGTGGCGCTGGATGAGGTTCCACTCGACCGGGTCGAGCTTGCCGGGCTTGTTCAGGACGGCATCCGGGACGGCGAGCTTGCCGACGTCGTGGAGCAGGAAGCCGTAGGCGAGCTGCGGGTCCTCGGCAGCGGAGCCGAGGTGCGCCTTCGCGAGGTGCAGCCCGAGGGCGCAGACGCGACGGATGTGGTTTCCGGTGTTGTCGTCCTTGGACTCGACGGCGACGGCGAGGGCCTCGACGGTCGCGTGGTAGCTCGCCTCGAGGTCGGCGAGCCGGTGCAGCTCGCGCCCGTAGGTCTCGCGGACGTCGCGAGCGTAGACGGCGAGCTGTTCCTGCATCTGGCTGCGGGCGGAGATGTCGCGGGCGGCGATGCTGATGCCGATGAGGGAGCCGTCGACGGCGAGGGTGGGCGTCGTACAGACGGCCATCTCGAAGCGGCTGCCGTCGATGTGGCTCCAGACCGCAGCGTGGTCGAGGAGGGCCTCTGCGGTGCGCGGCACGCGACTCCAGTCGTCGACACCCTCCCACGGCGGGGGAACCGGAGGGGTACGGCCGATGGCTTCGGCGGCGCTGAGACCGAGGACCTGCGCGGCGCCCTGCGTCCAGCGGCTCACGTTGCCGCGCGGATCGACCTCGAACGCGATCAGGAAGCGCCCTTGGTCAGCAGCGGGCGTGGCATGACTGATCGGGTCTGGAACCCGCTTCAAGCCCTCACTCAACTTGATCCCCCCGAATCAAATGCTGCTTCGACCAATGCTCATTGCACCAGTCCTTGCCTTGCTCTTCGGCTCTGTGGCGAAGACCTTTAGAACCCCGAGATGGAAATTTCGGGACCGTTCTCGAACGTACCGACCCGTCCGCAAATTGCGGACGAACTGGCCGAATGGTGAGACAAGTTACAGCGGCGGACGCGCCTGTCCAGAACTGCAGGCCAACTTTCGGACGACTGAATTCCGGGAGTTCGGAGTGAGCAGGCGATTCGGAGGCTCAGCGCCACCGGCCAGCGCGCGCACCGTTTCGACTCGAAGGCACCTCCCGCCTGCCGGTGGTCCGCAGGGCGGCGTCGCCGCCCGGCGCGCAGGCGGCCTCCCCGAAACGACCTCGACCGCCGACGCCCCACAACGTGGCGCGTCGGCGGTCGGGTGCACGGCGTTGCCCCGGGTCGGGGCCGAACGCAGCGTTACGCCAGTGGCTGGCGAAGCACGGGCCGCTTCGCCGCCCGGGCCTCGTCGAGCCGGCGGACCGGCGTCGTGTATGGCGCGTTCTGGGCGATCGTCGGATCGCCCTGCGCCTCGCGGATGATGTCGGCGACGGCCTCGGCGAAGGCGTCGAGCGTCTCCTTCGTCTCCGTCTCGGTGGGCTCGATGAGGAGCGCCTCGTCGACGAGGAGCGGGAAGTACACGGTCGGCGGGTGGAACCCGTGGTCGAGCAGGCGCTTCGCGAGGTCGAGGATGCGGATGCCGACGTCGCGTTTCATCGCCGTGCCCGAGAGCACGAACTCGTGCATGCACTTCTCGCCGAAGGCCAGCGGGAGCTGGTCGCCGACGAGCTCCTGCAGGCGCGCGAGGAGGTAGTTCGCGTTGAGGACGGCCGTCTCGGAGGCATCCTGGAGGCCGGGGCCGCCGAGCGAACAGATGTAGGCGTAGGACCGCACGAAGCAGCCGTAGTTCCCCTGGAAGCCGCGCAGCTTGCCGATCGACTTCGACCCCGGGCCCTCGGCCGGCGTGCTCGTGAGGTCGAAGGTGCCGTCGGCGAGCTTCTGGATCACCGGCACCGGCAGGTACGGCGCGATGCGATCGCTCACGGCGATCGGCCCGGAGCCCGGGCCGCCGCCGCCGTGCGGCTGCGTGAACGACTTGTGGAGGTTGTAGTGGACGATGTCGAAGCCCATGTCGCCCGGGCGCGAGACGCCCATGACGGCGTTGAGGTTCGCGCCGTCGTAGTAGAGCGTGGCCCCGATGCCGTGGACGATCTTGGCGATCTCCTCGATGTTCGGGTCGAACACGCCGAGGGTGTTCGGGTTCGTCAGCATCAAGCAGGCGACCTGGTCGTCGGCCTTGGCGCGGAGGTCCTCGACGTCGACGCCGCCGTCCGGGCTGGTCTTGACCGGGACGACCTCGTAGCCGGCCATCGTGACCGTGGCGGGGTTCGTGCCGTGGGCGGTGTCCGGAGCGAGGACCTTCGTGCGGTGCTCGCCGCGGGCCTCGTGGTACGCGCGGGTGACCAGGACGCCGGCGAGTTCGCCGTGCGATCCGGCCGACGGCTGCAGGCACACGTGCGGCAGGCCCGCGACCTCGCCGAGCGCGCGCTCGAGGTTGTACATGAGCTCGAGCGCACCCTGGGCCCGGGCCGGGTCCTGGAGCGGGTGCAGGCGGGCGTGACCCGACAGCGCCGTGACCCGCTCGTGGAGGCGCGGGTTGTGCTTCATCGTGCACGAACCCAGCGGGTAGAAGCCGGAGTCGAGGTCGAAGTTGCGACGCGACAGGCGCACGTAGTGACGGACGAGCTCGGGCTCGGTGACGCTCGGCAGGCGCGCCGGCTCGGCACGCTTGGCCTTCGCCGGGATGAGACCCTCGACCTCGGGCACGTCGAGCTTCGGCGCGACGAACGCGCGTCGACCGGCCTGCCCCTTCTCGAAGATCGTGACCGCGTGCTCGCGCTGCATCGGCGTGAGCGCGGAGGCGTCGGCCGGCGGGCGGTCGTACGCGAGGATCGTGTCGTCGACGGCGCTCATGCTGCGACCTCCTGTCGGACCGAGGCCGAGAGCGGGCTGCGCTCCCCGTTCCTGGCGGCCGTGATCGACTCGGCCAGCACGCTCGCGAGCGTGTCGATGTCGGACTTGCTGCGCTGCTCGGTGAGGGCGACCAGCAGACCGCCCTTCCAGTCCTCGCGGACGCGACCGAGGTCGAAACCGGGGTTGACCCCGCGGTCCTGCGCGAGCGAGACGACCTCGCTCACCTCGACGTCGGCGGGGAGCTGGATCGCGAACTCGCGCACGACCGGCTGGTCGTGGAGCGCAGTGACGCCGTCGATCGCGGTGAGCGTCTGGCGGGCGTAGTGCGTGCGCTGCACGAGCAGTTCGCCGAGCTCGACGAGGCCGTCGCGGCCGAGCCACGTGAGGTAGACGACGCCGGCGAGGGCGTTGAGCGCCTGCGAGGTGCAGATGTTGCTCGTGGCCTTCTCGCGGCGGATGTGCTGCTCGCGGGTCTGGAGGGTGAGGACGAAGCCGCGGCGGCCGTCGGCATCGGCGGTCTCGCCGGCGATGCGGCCCGGCATGCGGCGCACGTGGGCGTTGGTCGCGGCGAAGAAGCCGAACGACGGGCCGCCGAAGTCGAGGCGGTTGCCGAGGGCCTGGCCCTCCCCCACACACACGTCGACGCCCTGGTTGCCGGGGGCCTCGAGCACGCCGAGGGCGATCGGGTCGGCCTGGCAGATGGACAGCGCGCCCTGGGCGTGGGCGAGGTCCGAGATGGCCTGGACGTCTTCGATGGCACCGAGGAAGTTCGGCTGCTGGAAGATCACGGCGCTGACCTCGTCACCGTGCTCGTCGAGGAGCGCCTTCAGGGCGTCCAGGTCGGTGGCGCCGTCCTTGAGGGGGATCTCGACGACGTCGGTGCCGTAGCCGACCGACAGCGTCTCGAGGGTGGTGCGGGAGTCCGGGTGCAGCGCCGCGGAGACGAGGTAGCGCGGGCGCTTCGGCGCGGCGAGCTTCGCGAGGTAGCCGGCAGCGGCGACCGCGCTCGGCCCCTCGTAGACGGAGGCGTTGGACACGTCGAGGCCGGTGAGTTCGCAGATCGCGGTCTGGTACTCGAACATCACCTGCAGGCCGCCCTGGCTGACCTCGGGCTGGTACGGCGTGTACGGCGTCAGGAACTCCGAACGGCCGAGGAGCATGTCGATCGCGGCCGGGATGTAGTGGTCGTACATGCCCGCGCCGAGGAAGGTGATCTCGTCCTCGGCGGACGTGTTCTTCTTCGACAGGTCGAGGAGGTGCGCGTACACGTCCTGCTCGGGGAGGCCGTCCGGCAGGTCGAGGCCGCCCTGCAGCCGCACGCCCGCCGGGATCTGGGCTTCGAAGATCTCCTCGAGCGAGCCGACGCCGATGGCGTCGAGCATCGCCGCGCGATCTGGATCGGTGACGGAGGTGTAGCGGCTCACTCGGGTGGCTCTCGGTCCTGGGTCGACTGCGGCGTCGTGCCGCGAGGGGGATTGCCCACCGACGTTAGAGACGGTGGGCCGAAGGCTGGGTGCGCTTAGTCCAGCGAGGTGACGTACGCGGACTGGTCGAGCAGCTGCCCGACCTCGGAGGGATCGCTCAGGCGCACCTTCACCATCCACCCCGCCTCGTACGGGTCGTCGTTGATCGCCTCGGGCGCGTCGCCCAGGGCGTCGTTGACCTCGACGATCTCGCCCGAGAGCGGGGCGATGACGTCGGAGACGGCCTTGACCGACTCGACCTCGGCGTAGGACTCGTCCTTGGTGACGGTGGTCCCGACGGCCGGCGGGTCGAAGAACACGACCTCACCGAGGGCGTCCTGGGCGAACCAGGTGATGCCGAAGGTGGCGACGTCGCCCTCGACCTTGGCCCAGTCGTGGTCCGGGTGGTAGAGGAGTTCGTCGGGGTAGGACGCGTCGGCCATCAGAGATCCTTCGACTTGTACAGGGGGCGGGACTCGACGACGGCGGCGCGCTGCTTGCCGCGGACGTCGATCACGAACGGGGTGCCGGGGGCGGAGTGCTCGCGGGGTACGTACGCGAGACCGATGCCCTTGCCGAGCGACGGCGACATGGTGCCGGAGGTGACCACGCCACCACCGACGACGGGGTTGCCCTGACGCGCGATGCCGCCCTCGGTGAGCGAGAACGGCACGAGGACCTCGAGGGTCGACTCGGCGCGGTCGAGGGCGACGGCGTCGTGGCCGATGTGGCCGGTCTCCTCCTTGACCGCCCAGCCGAGGGCCGCCTCGATCGGGTTGCGGCCGGCGTCCATGTCGTTGCCGTAGAGGTGGTAACACGCCTCGAGCCGGAGGGTGTCGCGGGCGGCGAGGCCGATCGGCTTCACGCCGGCGGCCAGGAGCGCGTCGAAGAGGGCGACGGAGTCGGACGGGGCGACGAGCAGCTCGACGCCGTCCTCGCCGGTGTAGCCGGTGCCGCAGACCAGGACCTCGACCCCGGCGACGGTGAGACGGGCGACGTGGAAGCGCTTCGGCAGGTCGCCGTCGGCGAGCTGGGCCACGATGCCGCGGGCGGCCGGGCCCTGCACGGCGAGCATCGCGTAGTCGTCGGCGGCGTCGACGAGCACGACCTCGTCGTGGCCGGCACCCTCCTGGGCGTGGTGTCCGAACCAGGTGAAGTCGGTGCCGTGATTGGCAGCGTTCGTGACGGTGAGGTACTCGTCCTCGGCGAGGCGGTACGTGAAGATGTCGTCGAAGCAGCCGCCGTCGGGCCGCAGGATCAGCCCGTACTGCGCGCCGCCGACGGGGATCATGCTCACGTCGTTGGTGGTGAGGTGCTGGAGCGCTCCGAGCGCGCCCGGCCCCTTCGTGATGATCTGCCCCATGTGGGACACGTCGAAGACGCCCGCGTGCTCGCGGACCGCGAGGTGTTCGGCCCCGACGCCGTCGGCGTACTGGACCGGCATCTCCCACCCCGCGAACGGGACGAGCTTGGCGCCGAGTTCGGCGTGACGGGCGTGAAGCGGAGTACGGCGCAGGACGGCGGTCATCGAGCCGCGGAGACTACCAGCGGGGCCGGTTTCCACCCTCGTCGCCGAGCGGGCGCGCGGAGCGCCTGCTCAGCCCGGGAGCCGGCCTACTTCAGGAACGGGGGGATGTCGATGTCGTCGTCTGAGATCTCCAAGGAGGAGCGGGTCGACGAGTCGATCGTGGGGCGCCGGTCGCGGGGTTCGCTGAGGCGGGTGTCCGAGCGGCCGTAGGACGATTCGCGGCGGCTGGTGCGCGAGGACTCGCGCGGCTCGCGGCCGGTCGCCGAGGGACGTTCGCGACCGCCGGCCGGGCCGGCGAGGGAGCCACGGCCCGAGCTCGCCTGGCGGCGGCGGATGTCGTGCTCGAAGCCGGTGGCGATCACCGTGACGCGGACCTCGTCGCCGAGGGAGTCGTCGATGACGGCGCCGAAGATGATGGTGGCGTTCGGGTCGGCGGCGCTGTGGACGATCTCCGCGGCCTCGTTGACCTCGAAGAGACCGAGTTCGTTGCCGGCGGTGATGTTGAGCAGGATGCCCGTGGCGCCGTCGATCGACTCCTCGAGCAGTGGCGAGGAGATGGCGGCGTTGGCGGCGTCGGCGGCGCGGCTCTCGCCACCGGACTGGCCGATGCCCATGAGGGCGGAGCCGGCGTCCTGCATGATCGTGCGGACGTCGGCGAAGTCGAGGTTGATCAGACCGGGGATCGTGATCAGGTCGGTGATGCCCTGGACGCCCTGGCGGAGGACGTTGTCGGCGTGGGCGAACGCGTCGACGATGGAGGTGCGCTTGTCGACGACGGCGAGCAGGAGCTCGTTCGGGATGACGATGAGGGTGTCGACGACCTCGCGGAGGCGCTCGATGCCCTCCTCGGCCTGCCGGGAGCGCTGCGCGCCCTCGAAGCCGAACGGCTTCGTGATGACGCCGACGGTGAGGGCACCGACCTCGCTCTTGGCGATCTCGGCGATGACGGGGGCCGCACCGGTGCCGGTGCCGCCGCCTTCGCCGGCGGTGACGAAGACCATGTCGGCGCCCTTGAGGGCCTCACGGATCTCGTCGCGCGACTCCTGGGCGGCGCTGAAGCCGACGTCCGGGTCGGCGCCGGCGCCGAGGCCGCGGGTGAGCTCGGTACCGATGTTCAGGCGGATGTCGGCGTCGCACGTGGCGAGCGCCTGCGCATCCGTGTTGGCCGCGATGAACTCGACGCCGCGGAGGCCGGCATCGACCATCCGCGAGATCGCGTTCGTGCCAGCGCCGCCGACGCCGACGACCTTGATCACGGCGAGATAACTGCCTGCACTATCCATGAGTTCGGTCCATCCGGAGTTGGGGAAGATGATGACAGGTTCTGCCCTGCTCGACCCATCCCTGAGGTTCGCGACCGTAGGGGACGGTCCTGCCTCAGTCAATCAACCTGTGCTTGACGCATGGGTGATTGCAGGCATTTTCGGCCACCCTCGACCCGGGGTCGAAGCCTGGGAAGCGGTCACGGTCGCAGCCGGACGACCCTCCACGTGGAGTCGAGGTCGCCGGTGGGAGGGCTCCGAGGCTACGGCGTCGCCGTGCCTCCGAGGGTCGCGCCACCGGTCGTGGAACCGGCACCCGACGCGGTCTGGCCGGTCCCGGTCTGCGCGGTGCCGACGGTGCCCGGCTGCGTCTCGGTCTGGGTGTCGGTCGACGGAGCCTGGGTGCCGGTCGAGGCGGTCCCGGCGCCGGTCTGGGTCGTGGCCGTGCCCGTGGCGGCCGTCCCGGTCGCGGTCCCCGTCCCGGTCGCGGCCGACGGTGCCTGGGTCGCCGTGCCGGTGCCGGTGCTGACCTGACCCGTGGGCGTCGCCTGCTCGGTCGCCGCCGAGGCAGCAGCCGCCGCCGACGCGGTGTCGAGGCTCGGGGGCGCGTCGGCGTAGCCGGCGGCGCGCGAGCCGCCGAGGCCACCGACCGCGGGGCGGCCCGGCACGCGGAGGTCGATGTAGGAGGCGCGCGCGGCGGGGCCGTCGGCGATGACGGCGGCTGCTGCGGCCCACTTGTCGGCGGCGTACTGCGAGTTGCCGAAGATGAGGCGCGGCCCGTGCGACATGACGACCTCGATGCCGGCCTGGCCGGTGCGGATCGAGCGGGCCAGCGAGAGGAGCGGCTCGGGGGCGGCGCCGAGGATGCGGAGCACGCCCGTCGCGCCGACCGCCTTCGTCTCGCGGATCTCGACGCCCTCGATCGAGGTGTCGATCTTCGGGACGTCTGCAGAACCGAGGTGGTCGAGCACGGTGCCGTCGGCGGCGAGCACGAAGGCGCGGCCGCCGATCTCGACGCGGGCGACGGGAGGCCGCATGACGACGTCGAGGTCGAGGCGGAACGGCGGGTGCGCATGGATCTCGATCGCGGCGACCTGCGGGTAGTCGGCGACGGATTTCATGAGGTCGCCCTCGCTGACGGCGAAGGTCGACTGGCCGTGCGCGGTGGTCTCGATCGCCTCGCGGATCTGCGCGGCGTCGCTGCCGGCGATCCCGTTGACCTCGAGGTTCCGCGGATGCGCGACCGGGCTGTACACCAGGACGATCCCGATCACCACGAACACGGCCGTGAGGATCAACAGGCCCTTGCCGGCGCCGCGGCGACTCGGCACCAGACCGCGCAGGACGCGCCCGATCCGGGCGGGCGATGGCAGCCCGGAGGCGAGCGAGGCAGGACGATTCACGGTGCCCACTTCGCCGCGCGCGGTCCGCCCCCTCCCTCGGCACGCGCACGTTCGACGTGCGCGGCCGTCGTGGCGCGGTGGCGCGCCCTGCGCGCCGCGTGCCGCGGCCCCGAGAGCGCCCGCGGTCGGGTCAGACCCAGGGCAGCTCGACCGCGCCGAGCGTGCGGACCTCGGGCTCCAGCCACACGCCGTGCGCCTCGTGGACGCGCTCGCGTGCGAGCTGCATGAGCTCGACGATCTCCGCGGTGGTCGCGGTCCCGGTGTTCTCGACGAAGTTCGCGTGGACCGGCGAGAGGCGGGCGGCGCCGTGCTCGAGCCCGCGGCACCCGGCCTGGTCGAGGAGCTGGCCGGCCGTCGGGCCGTCGGGCCACGGCGGCGGGTTCTTGAAGGTCGACCCGAACGTCTTGATCCCCGACGGCTGCGTCGCCTTGCGGCGGTCGCGGAGATCGGCGAGCGCGGCCTTCACGGTCGCCGGGTCGGAAGGCGTGAGCTTGAACGCGGCGCGGACCACGACCTCACCGTCGGTGAGGGCCGAGTGGCGGTAGGAGAACCCGAGCGTCGCCGGATCGCGCCGCTGGACGCCGTCGGCCGTGGCCACCTCGACCCATTCGAGCGTCTCGGCGAGCGCGCCGCCGTAGGCGTTCGCGTTCATGCGGACCGATCCGCCGACCGTGCCCGGGATCGACACGCCGAACTCGATCCCCGACAGGCCGTGCCGAGCTGCGGACGCGGCGGCCTGCGGGAAGCGGGAGCCGCCCCCGGCGACGAGCGTGTGGCGCTCGACGTCGAAGCGGGTGGCGCCGAGCTCGCCGTCGAGGCGGATGACCACGCCCGCAACGCCGTCGTCGGCGATCAGCAGGTTCGAGCCGGAGCCGATGGCGTGCACGGCCAGACCCTCGGCGCGCGCCCAGGCCAGCACGGCGACGACGCGCTCCGGGTCGTCGAGGCGGGCGAACCACTGGGCGGTGCCGCCGGTGCGCACCGTGGACATCCGCCCCATCGGATGGTCGGCGACGAGCTCTGCCGGACGGTCCGTCCCGACGGATCCGGATACCTCTGAGCTCCCCGGGACGTCGCCGGGCGCGGAGTCGTCCGCGTGCACCAGCTGCGCCTCGGTGGTCGCGGCGACGAGCCGCTCCCCCACCGCGCGCACGTCCCCGGCACCCATCACGATGATCACGTCGGCCGGGCCGGCGAGCGATCCCGCGAGCGCTGCGGCCGCGTCGAAGTCGGGGGCGAGGCGCGCTTCGGCCTGCGCGTGCCACGGCCACGCCGCCTCGATCGACCCGCTCGTCGTCTCCGGGAACTGCTCCTGGGTCTCGCGGGCCGGGTAGATCGGCAGCAGGATGGCCTCGTCGGCCGCGGCGAGCGCCTCGGCGAACGGCGCCGCGAAGTCCCGCGTGCGCGAGAAGAGGTGGGGCTGGAACACGGCGACGACCCGCCCCTCGCCCGCCCAGACGCGCGCGGCCTCGATCGTCGCCGCGACCTCGGTCGGATGGTGCGCGTAGTCGTCGACGACCCGCGCGCCGGACGGCGCCGTCCCGAGCGGCTCGAAACGCCGGCCGGCGCCGACGAAGTCGACCAGGGCACGGGCGGCGTCGGCACGGTCGACGCCCGCCTGCGCGAGTGCCTCGATGGCAAGGGCGGCGTTGCCGGCGTTGTGGCTGCCGGGGACGGCGAGCCGGATCTCGAGGTCGCCGAAGGGCACGCCGGTGAGCGGGTCACCTGCGGGCAGGTCGATGGCGGTGACGGCGGTCCCGGGCTGCGCGACACGCACGAGTTCGGTCGGCAGGACCGCCTCGCCGCTCCCCGCGAGGAAGTCGCCGAAGCAGCGCTCGAGTTCCTCGAGGCCGTCGTAGGCGTCGTGGTCGAGTTCGATGTTCGTGACGACCGAGATCGCGGGGTGCAGGCGCAGGAAGGACCGGTCGGACTCGTCGGCTTCGATCACGAGCCAACCGTCGTCACCGCCCCAGTGCGCGCCGCGCCCGAGCGAGCGCACGGTGCCGCCGATGACCCACGACGGATCGAGGCCGAGGCCGTGCAGGGCGTGGGCGATCATCGAGCTCGTCGTGGTCTTGCCGTGGGCGCCCGCGACGGCAATCGTGCGGCGGTCGACGACGAGTTCGGCGAGCAGTTCGGAGCGATGCAGGACGGCGTCACCTCGGGCGACGGCCGCGGCGAGCTCCGGGTTCTCATCGGTGATCGCCGTCGAGCGGACGATCTCGAGCGGTCCGCCGGGCAGGGCGCTCGCGTCATGGCCGATGGTGATCGCGGCACCGCCTGCACGGAGCGCAGCGACCGTCGCGGAATCGGCCCGGTCCGACCCGGTGACCGTGGCGCCGCGCGTGAGCGCGATCGCCGCGAGGCCGCTCATCCCGGCCCCACCGATCCCGAGGAAGTGGAGGTGGCGGCCGGCCCAGCTGGTTGCGCTCGTCACGGGCGGAGAGGCTAGCTGGCCGACGCCGCCGCCAGCACCTCGGCGGCGATCGCCTCGGCGGCATCGGGGCGGGCGAACGCGAGCGCCGCCTCCCCCATCGACCGGAGCCGGTCGGGCGAGGCGAGGAGCGATTCGACCCGCGCCCGAAGGCGTTCCGGGGTGAGCTCGAAGTCGTCGATCAGCACCGCGGCCGTGCGCTCCACGAGCGCCATCGCGTTGCCGCGCTGATGATCGCCCGCAGCCGAGGGATACGGCACGAGGATCGACGGCTTGCCGTGCGCGGCGATTTCGAACACCGATCCCCCCGACCGCGCGACCACCAGGTCGCTCGCGAGCAGCGCTTCGTTGAAGCGGTCGATGTAGGGCTCGAGCTGGTAGTTGACCTTCGGCAGGAGCGGTTTGAGGTAGTCGTAGTCGCGGGTGCCGCACGCGTGTAGCACGTGGTAGCTGCGGTTCGCGAGGCCCTCGATCGCGGCGTCGTTGATCGACTTCGCCCCGAGCGACCCACCGAACACGAGGATCAGCGGCTCACCTTCAGGCACACCGAAGCGTGCGCGGGCTGCGGCGCGGTCGGTGGCGGGCGGCGGCACGGGCCGCCCGGTGACCACGACGTTGTCGGCCTCGATCCCGTCGAGCTCGAAGGCGAGGCAGAGCTTCTTTGCGTACTTCGCGAGGTACTTGTTCGACATGCCGAGATGGCTGTCGGCCTCGGTCAGCACGAGCGGGATCTTGCGGCGCACCGCGGCGATCCCGGCCACGCCGGCCACGTACCCGCCGCCGCCGAGGACGACGTCTGGTTTCAGTTCCTTGAGCAGCTTGCTCGCCTTGCGGGTCGCACCGACCGCCTTCAGGCCGGCCTTGGCGGCCTCGGTCGGGTCGGTGCGTGAGAAGCCCTTCACGTCGAGCTGGTGCAGCGGGTAGCCGGCCTCCGGCACGAGCGTGGCCTCGGCACGGTTGCCGCCGATGAACTCGACGTGCACGCCGCGGTCGCGGAGGGTGTCGGCGACGGCGAGCGCAGGGACGACGTGACCGGCGGTCCCGCCGGCCGCGATGACGACGGAGACGCTCACCGCTGGCGAGGCGTGCGCGAGGCGGCGAGCGTCGCGCGTTCGCGCGAGACCAGCTTGCCGTCCGGCATGAGCACGCGGCCGTCGGGCAGCGCGATCGGCGACTTCGGACGCCCGATGCGTCCGTTCGGAAGGCGAACGGTGCCGTTGGACAGGATCTCCATGCCTGCCACTCTCTCAACGACGGTGGGTGCCGGGCCTTGCGGTCCGCTGCGGCCCGGACCGGCCGGGCGCGGCTGCCCTGGCTGTCCGGAGCCCGGGGCGGCGCCGCGCGGCGACGGCT
>JAVHXX010000571.1 GCA_031119595.1 Patulibacter sp.
GGTACCTCCGCCGCGCGCTGGAGGCCGGGGCCGCGGGGTTCGTCGTCAAGGACACCCCCGCCGAACAGCTCGCCGACGCCGTCCGACGCGTCGCCGGCGGGTTCCGGGTCGTCGACCCCGTGCTCGCCGCGGAGTCCCTCGCAGCCGGCCCGTCCCCGCTCACCCCGAGGGAGACCGACGTGCTCATCGCCTTCCGGACGGCGCCGACCGTGGCTGGGGTCGCCGGGTCCCTGCACCTGTCCGAGGGGACGGTCCGCAACCACCTGTCGTCGGCGATCGGGAAGACCGCTGCGCGCAACGCGACCGAGGCGCTCCGGGTCGCCGCGGACAACGGCTGGCTCCTGGGGACGGCGTAGCCTTGCCGGTGTGCTCCGTCGTGTCGTCCCCGTGTTCGTCGTCGGCATCGCCGCGGTCCTGACGCTCGCCGGCTGCGGTGCGCACGACTCCACCGGGCAGGTCTCCGTGACCGTGTCGGGCAACGCCGCGGACCACCCCTACGAGGTGAAGGTCTTCGCGTCCACCGGCAAGCTCTCCGAGCACCAGCGGGTGTTCCCGGGCGGCACGGCGAACTTCGCGGGGGTCCCGCTGGGCGAGGTCACCGTGCGGGCGAACGAGCTCTGCCCGCAGAAGACGACGGTGTCGAACGACGAGGTCGCCGCGGTGACGTTGACGACGACGGGCTGCTGACGTCGGCGCGGGCCGGTGACGCGCTGCGCGACGCTCACCCCTCGGTGTGCCCCGTCCGCCGCAGCGTCTCGTGCGGGCTCTCCCCGAACCGCCGCCGGTAGGCAGCCGCGAACCGTCCCAGGTGCGCGAACCGCCAGGCCCGCGCGACGTCCCCCACGGTCACGAGCCGGTTCCGCCTGGCGGCGAGTTCGAGGTGCACCCGGTCGAGCCGGACCTCCCGCAGGTACCGCATCGGCGTGACCGCGAGCCGCCGGCGGAACAGGTCCTGCAGCCCGCGTTCGCTGAGGTCCGCCGCCGCCGCGACGTCCGCGACCGTCAGGTCCTCGCCGGCGTGGTCGTGCACGAACCGGATCGCCCGACGGAGACGGTGCTCGACGTCCGAGCGCGATCGGGTGAAGGTCGAGAGCACGACGGTCGCGACCCGCCGGTTGAGCGCTGCCCGTTCTGCACCGTCGAGCGACGGGTCGAGGATGCGGTCGGTGACCTCGTTCAGCAGGGTGAGGAGGGGTTCCACGCCGGGGTCCTCGGGTGCGGGCTGCACGAACTCCGAGAGCTCGTCGCCGTCGCCGAGCACCGCCGGGGTGACGTGCAGCAGCGTCATCGCGGTCGCATCCGTGTCGAACGCGTAGGCGACCGGTGCGGAGAGCATCATCGGGCGGCCCGCCTCGACCTCCCACTCGCTGCCGTCGTCGGCGGTCAGCGTCGCGTGCCCGTCGGCGAGCACGAACACGACGTGGTCGGGACGCGGGCCGATCGTGCCGGACTGCGGGCCGTCCGTGCGGATCTTCCGCAGCGAGACCTCGTCGTCGCCCCCGGTGACGTAGTCGAACGTCTGCTCGGACGACGTCATGGCATCCCTCCGATCGGCGTTCGGCGCGCCGGGTCCGGCGGGCCACCGAACGCTACCGCGGGACACACTCGGACGCGAGTCCCCCGTCCACGTCGCGAGACGAGCGCGACGGCCGTGACGGCCCGCGTCGCTCACGACGGGTCGGGCACCCCGTCCCACACGTCCCCGTGCCGTGACAGCACCGTCCACCGGGACACCGGCCACGTCGTCAGGAACGCCCGCCCCACGACGTCCGACACCGGCACGGTCCCGTGTGCTCGGGAGTCGGCGGAGTCGTACCGGTTGTCGCCCATCACCCAGAGCCGCCCCTTCGGCACGGTGACCGAGAAGTCCTGCAGCGAGACCCGGTCGGACCCCGGCTGGAGCACCACGTACGACTCGTCGACGGGGTGCCCGTTGACCGACAGTCGTCCCTGCGTGTCACAGCACGAGACGGTGTCGCCCGGCAGCCCGATGACCCGCTTGATCAGGTCGTCGCCGAGCCCGGGGCCGAGCCAGCCGCCCGGGTCCTGGAACACCACGACGTCACCGCGCTGCACCGGCACGACACCGGGCACGAGTTCGTTGACGAGCACGCGATCACCGACGAGGAGCGTGTTCTCCATCGACGCCGACGGGATGTAGAACGACCGGACGAGGTACGCCTTCACCAGGAACGACGCCAGCAGCGCCGCGACCACGATGATCACGAGGTCGCGCAGGAACTTCCAGCCGGGGCGCTTCCGCGCCGGGGCGGTCTGCTCGCTCAATGCGTCAGCACCACCTTCACGAACCCGATGACGAAGGCGACCGCGGCGAGCACGATGCCACCCCAGAGGCCGAGGAAGGTCGGACGCCTCCCGCTGAACCGCTGCATGAACACGCCGACCATGCCGATGCGGACGGCCAGGATCACCAGGGCGGCGGTCTGCGCCCACGGCGCCGGGATCCACCCGATCCACGCCGCCGCGTAGAGCACCGCGGGGATCAGGCCGGAGGTCGCGATCGGGTTGGCGTTGCGGACGATCGTCGCCACGGACTCGCGGCGGGCGTCGTCCGTCTCGGAGTCGTCGGCGCCGAACCCGTGCGCGACGAGGTGCGAGAGCACGTGCGCGAGGTACGTCAGCACCGCGGTCGCGAGCACGGCCCACACGGCCGAGCCGTGGTGGATCGCCTGGGGGTCGACGGCGATGGCCGCGGCGAGCACCGTGATGTTGCCGTAGATGTACGACGACATGCGGTCGCGCATCTGCTCGACGGGGAACTCGGACGGGTCCGGACGGCCGCCGCGGCGACCGCGAGGCCGGTCGGGCAGACGTCGTGTGCGTGGCATCCCTCCATCTTGGCCCTGTCCCGGCGCGCTCCGCCGACAGGACACCGGGTGCGATGGCAAGCTGGGCGCGTCGGCGCGCCGCTGCGA